>CAZGLF010000132.1:0-1523 GCA_964526615.1 uncultured Planctomycetia bacterium | reverse complement strand
AAACCGGGGCGCTACCGGCTGGACGAAGATAATATAAGACATTGTCATAAAGGTGGTGACGCCGCCGATTACCTCAGTTTTTATGTTGGTGTTATTTTGTTTTAATTTAAATATTCTATCTAACATAAATTTTTGGCTATAATAAAATAATATTATAAGTTTTTTACAAAATCAAATTATTTTTATGGTAAAATACTTCAATACAAGGGTTTGTGCCCTTATGCTTGTAATGTAAAACTATCTATGCTAAAATTAAATTTCTATGAAGCTGATTCTTTATTGTAGCGATAAAACATCAAAGAGTATTCCGGACTTTTCATTTGATTTCAAAAAGGCCTCGACTATTAAGGACTTAAGAAAGTGTGATTACTCTTTACTGATCCTTCATGAAAAATTCCTCAAAAAACGCCAAAAATCAATTAAACCGATATTAAAAGATAAGGTTGTTTTGCTTTATTTTGATGAGAAAAACAAAAGCAATGCTAAATTAACTAAAAAATTTAAATGCTTCGATTATGTTAATGATTCTGATATAAAAGTTGATAAGAGTTTTAAAATAGAACGCGCTCAAAGATACTTAGACCTAAAGAATAAAGTTGCCCGCCTAAAAGAAGATTTAGCAAAAAAGACCAAAAAAATCGAAAAGATAATTACCACCGATCCTTTAACCGGCTGTTATAATTGGCGTTATTTCTTGCAGCGGGCCCATCAGGAGTTAAACCGTTCAAAGCGTCACCAGCATAGTGTTTCGTTTTTAGTGGTTGATATCGATGACTTCCAGCGGCTAAATGAAATCTACGGCACCCGGGTTGCTGATATTGTAGCAAAGAAAGTAGTCGCCTTGTTAACCGGTACGCTAAGGGACGAGGATATTCTTACCCGCTGGAGGGGGGATGAATTTTTCATTATTACTCCTTATCTTCAAAGCCAGGATGTACATAAAGTAGCAAAACGAATAAAAGACAAATTGACATCATATCGTTTTAGATACCGCGATATAGCATTGAATATTAAAGTTAGTATTGGAGTTTTATCGTCACCAGAGGATAATATTTTTAATACCCGCGATGTTGTTAACGGTTTGAATAAATGTATTATTGCGGCTAAAAGAAAAGGCGGAAATACCATAGTTTTATATTTCCGTTCTAAATTAAAAGCTATTCCTAAGAAAAAAGATAAAGTAAGAGTTGATGAGTTAAAAGTAAAGATAGAGAAGATGAGCAGCGTCTTGACCCGGGATTTGCTGGAGATGATCTATGGTTTTGCCCGGGCAATCGAGGCTAAAGATTCTTACACCGGAAAGCATGTTGAATATACCGGCATGTTGGCTGAAGAGATCGCAAGAGACTTAAAATTACCAGCTACTGAAGTTGAAAATATAAAACATGCAGCAGTATTACATGATCTGGGAAAAGTCGGTATCAGCGAGAATATACTGCAAAAACGCGGACCGCTAACTAAAGAAGAAAGGGTGATAATTCATACCCATCCTTCAATTGCTGCTGAGATATTAGGCGAAATAC
>CAZGLF010000131.1:0-1570 GCA_964526615.1 uncultured Planctomycetia bacterium | reverse complement strand
CGGACAACCGGCACTTTAGAATTTATTTTAATTATGTTAGATATTTTTTCGTTAAAATTTAATTGGCTATTACATAGAAAATTATTAGTTTTTTGGTTATATCCTTGAAGGGAAATCAGCACGTTATCAACATTTTTTTCCAATAATTTTAGGATTTTACTGGAGATAACCGTAGCGTTTGTATTCAAAAGCACATAAAGGCCATTTTTTTTGGCTGTTTTCAAAATATCACCTATATTTTGATGTAGGCATGGTTCCCCTCCGGTGAACCTCAGTGCTTTTATGCCTAATTCTTTACATTCTTTTACTATCTTTTCAACTTTTTTTATATCTATATTTTGCAATTTATCTTTACCAATGGTGCAGGTTTTGCAATTTAAATTACATTTATTTGTTGTTTCGATTACGATTTCTTTAGGTTGATTAGCTATTGGAATTCTTAAAATATCCTTACCTTTTATTTCATTCATTGGCCAGCCCTGGCAGCGGCCGTTAAAAAAACATTCTTTGCATAGAGCATCAAAAGAAGATTTTGCGGTACCTCCTCGATAAATTAAGTGTTCGCAGGTGTCGGGCATAAGGCAATAAGGCATATTTTCGATAGTAATAAAGAAATTATCCTCGTAGTTGTTGAGCAGAAGGTAAAGAAGGCGTATTAATTTTTTATTTATTTTGGCTTGGTTTAAAGTTATTTTAATCCAAAAGCCTTGTTTTTCTACGCTCCCGGCAAAATTTTCGATGTAGTTTAAAGTTTTTTTTATAGTTATCATCGAATATTTCTAAAAAACTCTAATATCAATCTTAAAAATCCGGTATTGGTTAGTATGGCTCCCAAAAAAAGAAATGGAGCAAACGGGATACGTTTTGATTCTTCAGAGCTTAATTTATTTACTATCCGTAGGATGTAAAATATTATAGAAAAAGTGGCTATAAACTTTAAATACCTTAAAATACTTTCGAAAGAAAGGCTTTGAGGCGTTAAAAAGTAGCGAAGGAGTAGCCCGAATGTAAAAAGTGTAAGAATCAAAAGTTTAGATTTTATCTTTCCGATAAATTTATATATTGCTAAATAACCAAGATAGAGCAGTATAAAATTTAAAAATAGATTATTTTCTAAAGTCAAGATATTTAATATTGGTTGAAGTATCCAGGATATTCCAAGGGTAACTAAAAAAATCTGGGCGAAATAAGCGAGAGTGTTTTTGGAAATAAGCTCCTTGATAAACCCGGCCCTACAGCTTATAATATTTTTAATGAAAAGAGGCAGCACAAATAGCAGGCCCATTAGAAATGAATTCAGGAAAAGCACTAAACAGGATGCCGGCAGTATTGATGAGTATCGGTTTGTCGGTAAAAGTATTGAATAGGTGAGAAATAACTTTGCATCACCGGCTTTCCAAAGGTTGCAAGTATATAGTATAAAGCCCAAGATTAACGCGGTTAACGGGTTTAAAAGCAGCTCGAGGTTGGGCCGTAATCTTCCGGAAAGGATAAAGATAAGATAAAGGCATACCGCGATAGAAATGATAATAGATAGATCCCTATTTTTTATTTTTTTTTGAGAAACATC
>CAZGLF010000130.1:0-1575 GCA_964526615.1 uncultured Planctomycetia bacterium | reverse complement strand
AAAAGGTTCTCCTCCCCCTAATGAAATATCAAAATCAGGGCCATAATGTTTATAACTTTTAATCACCAAAGGGTCATCCAATACCTTCTTTACCTCATCCAACCCAAAGCTTAAATCAGAATTCATGCTCCAGATATCGCAATGACGGCAATGACAATTGCACTTATATGTAATTATCCAGTTTATCGAACGAATTAATTTATTCATTTAATTCACTACGACCGTTTTATATTTTCCTCTCTTGCTTGGCAATATAATAGAGACAAATTTAACCTCAACCATATCTTTGCCTATTTTAAAAAAACTGCAAATATTCTTTATTATCTTATCAACCCTAATACCTTCTTGTTTCCTTCGTGGAACTAATCTAACCAAGAAACTCGACCCGGTAAATATAAGTTGGTACATAAGTACTCCTTCGACATTGAAAAATAAAACATCTATGTCCAAAGGAAAAGCATTAATGCCATTATATTTTATCAGCTCATCCTCTCTGCCAATTATTCTTCCCATCATAGGCGTACTCAAGCTGCAACCGCAGAGCTTACTATTTTTAATATAAGCAAAATCACCTGTAAAATATTTGACAAATGGCATTACTTTATTATTCAAATCGGTTACCACTACCCTTCCCACATCAGCTCTTTTTAGATCATCTGCGGGTATTACTTCAACAAAAACAGAATCACTAAATACATGGTTATTGCCAAACTGACACCTAAAACTTATCGGGCCGATTTCTGAACAGCCATATTGATCATAAATCTCGCAATCCAGGTATTTTTCTATCAGCCTTTCGGTTGAAGGCAAGAGTATCTCATATGTTGAATTAACTACATACCCCTTGCCTAAATCAAAACCTTCCCTTTTTAGCCTATATAAAAGAAGTTTAAGATAAGTCGGATTAGCATGTATGATTTTAGTAGCGGATTTTTTTATCAAATTATATATATCTTTAATTTTTGAACTCGAAGCATTTAAAAAATCTTCCATTGGAGGTATATTAATCGAGCTTTCTTTGTTTTTGCTGAAATTGCCGTTTGCTGAAGATTTAATTTTTAAAGGGTAGGCCGTTTCAATACAATTTAAGGCGGTTAGCTTAAGCCATGGCTGGCCTAGTTTCCATTTACCGCTATTAAGAAAACAAGTTGCCATTAAAGGAAAACGCTTAAAGCCTAGGGGCTTAGCGTAAAAAAAAGCATTATTACCGCAGGAAGAAGTCCTGAAAATACCGTAATCCTGCTCAAAGTAATTCGGCACTATAGAATCTTTTACATCAAAGGCTGATTTTACCTTCTGCCTTTTTATGAAAGGCAAAAAAGAAATATCCTTTTTCTTATCAAAACTTAAGATATCCTTAAACTTTTCCCGATAAAAACTAGATTTCGAAATAGCATAGTACAGGGCCATTTTACTTCTGTATCGATATAAATGCTCATCGTGTTTATATTGACTTAAAAATTTTTCTAATATTAAATTCTTATAGTCATATTCTTTACTTTTCTGTAAATTTTGATTTATGTTTTTAGTTTGTTTAAAGTTGCGTACGCACTCATTTTTATATTCGCATCTGCC
>CAZGLF010000129.1:0-1575 GCA_964526615.1 uncultured Planctomycetia bacterium | reverse complement strand
TCTAAAGCCCGCTTTGTAAAGTTTTATCAGCCAGAGTATTAACTTCCTTGCGCAGTTCATCAGGTAAAGCCAGAATATTTACATCGACAAACCCCCGGATTATTAAAGATTGGGCCTCTTCTTTGGGTATGCCTCTGGCCATTAGATAATTTATCTCATCTTTACTGATCTTTCCAATTGCCGCCTCATGTGACATATCAACATCGCGATATTGAGTTCTAAGCTCAGGTATAGCATGAATGATGCCCTCTTCGTTAACCACCAACCCCCGGCATTCAAGATGAGCTCTAATCCCCGGTGACTTGGCATTTAGCTCTCCTCTGGCAATAACTTCACCGCCTAAACTGACTGCCCGGGAAATTATCTCAGCAGTTGAGCCGCTTTCTTTAAATATTACCCGGGAACCGATATCCTGAAGCGTATTAGGATGAGCAATCATCAATGAACTGAATGTTGCTTTTGAATTTTTACTCAATACTGCCGTAGGATACATCTTAATATGCCTTACCGGATTAAGACAAATATAATTTGAAACAAACGAACCTTCCGGCTCAACCATAGCCACACTCATTGGCTTAACTTCAACATCCTTATCCCATCGATGAATCATGGTAAAGTTAAGATACCCTCGGTTATGAACAAAAAATTCAGATACCCCCAAATGATAAGCCTCATCAGCGGCCTTAGAGGAAACGCAACCGGTCATGATGTAAGCCGAAGCTCCTTCTTCAACAATAACAATATTATGGACTTGTTGGCGGAAATTCTGATTTTTCAGAAAAAGACAGGATTGAATCGGAAACTTTATTACCTTTCCTTTTTTTATCCGAATGAAATAACCTCCGATGGTATCTTTAGGATAATCCTTACCCAGTTCTTTAAAGGCCTTACCGTAGTATTTCTCTTTTATTTCGGGATACTTATCCAAGGCTTTTTCGATTGGTTCGATCTCAACCCCTTCAAGCAAAGATTTATTAAAGATAATTTCATTATCTTGTTGGATAAAAGATGCTGAACGTGATTTTTGGGTAAAATCCAGGCCGGTCTTCTCGATTCTTTCTTTATCGTCTTTACCAATATTGCTTTTTATATCTTTACTCATAAGCTATCTAAGGTTTCCTGCGGCACCGGCAGGAGCGGCACATCTGATATCCAAAACTTTTAATTTCGGAAAAAATTTTCTTCGGGTTATCATGACAACATAATTTCCCTTCAAGCATAACACAAGCATATTGGGCTTTTAAGTAATCTAGAATATATCCGGTATGGCTAACAACTAAAGCTGATAATTTATGGTATTCTAGGAATGAATTTAAAGCTTTACCCATTGAAGCGATATTTTCTAAATCAACCCCGGATTCAGGTTCATCTAAAAGTAAGAGTTTTGGTCTCTGAAGTAATATCTGAAACAACTCAGAACGCTTAACCTCGCCACCGGATAAATCAACATTCAAATCTCTATCCATAAGATACCCTAAATTAAGGGTCTTGATAAGCTCTTCTTTTTCTTGAGGATCGCCTTTTTTTTCAAATAATAAATCACTGAATTGCCTAAGCCGCAACCCCCTTATCTTC
>CAZGLF010000128.1:0-1581 GCA_964526615.1 uncultured Planctomycetia bacterium | reverse complement strand
GGTAAATTCAAACAAGCTAAGGACTCTTAATTATTTAACTGTCAAAGTTGGGTTGTTTTTCATATGGGCTGAGGATATTTAAGAAGAAATAGCAAAAATTTGCTGATAGTTATCGCTCGTCCTGTTTTCTCACTATATCTGGCAAATTTTTGGAATTGAGAATTCGCCATAGACGGGGAAGGTATTGAATCTTCTGAAGATTCTCTGCTGAAATTTTAATAATATGCGCTGGCCGGGATTTGAACCCGGGTAAGAGCCTTGGCAAGGCCCTATCATAGCCACTAGATCACCAGCGCAAAAAGAAAGCTGACATAAATAAATATGATGGGCCCAGCCGGACTCGAACCGGCGATCAATGCCTCACTTATGCTTCCGCATTGTAAGGGCACTGTCATAGCCACTAGACCATGGGCCCAAAGTTTAATAAGTGATATTTATAAGCTATATTTAAATATTATGCTTATAAAACGCATTTAACTTAGAAAACTTTAAATATGAACCAAAGTTTTTTAAACTGAACATGGGTCTGTAGCTCAGTCTGGCAGCAGTTCCTTTACCGGACTGCTGGGCAATTAGAGCGCCGGTCTTATATGACCACCTTCGGTTCAGATCTAAGAAAGCCGGAGGTCGGGGGTTCAAATTGGCCAAAAGGTTCATACCTTTGGCATGGAAGTCCCCTCAGACCCATAGGCAAAGCCAAAAAGGCTTTTGCCATTTGCCTCCATAGTGTAGCCCGGCCAATCATCCTGCCTTTTCGTGACGAGGTTTTTCGTCGAAAACAGGCAGGGACGTGGGTTCGAATCCCGCTGGAGGCACTTATAATCACGATTACGAGGAAAAAATAAATGAAAAGAAGCTCAAGAAGATGGAAAAAGAAAGGCCAGATGAGATGGAAATGGCAGAGAAAAAGGATGAAGAAAGAGAAAAGAATGAGAGCTAAAAAATAAATTTTTTGTTCAGATTACTTTCAAAAACACAATCTTTTTAAATCTTTAATTTTTTTTTGCCAAGTACTATCTTTGATAGTAGAAGTTAAATCTTCGCTCTTATATTAAATAATACCATAAGATTTATAAAGAAGGTGTTATTTACTTAAATTTCATCGCCACCGATATGGAAAATCTATATTTTAGATATAAAAATTCTAAAACACATATAGAAGGCGAACATGATACTTACCTTATGGTTAAGTATCCGAGTAGGTTAAAAAAAAAGACGGAATAACCGTCTATTACGATAATTGCGACCAAAAGAAGAATTCCCGTTGATCCTGCGGGAGGTTGCTGCTATCGGGATTCGACTAAGCCATGCAAGTCAGAGGGTTCCTTCGGGAGCACAGGCGAATCGCTCAGTAACACGTCGATAATCTAACCTTAAGTCAGGAATAACTTTGGGAAACTGAAGCTAAGACCTGATAGAAGAATTCTACTGGAAGGTGTTTTCTTTGAAAGGCAACGCTTAAGGATGAGCCGGCGGCAGATTAGGCTGTTGGTGGAGTAAAGGCCCACCAAACCGAATATCTGTAAGGGCCTTGAGAGAGGTAGCCCTGAGAAGGACACTGAGATACTGGTCCTAGCCCTA
>CAZGLF010000127.1:0-1671 GCA_964526615.1 uncultured Planctomycetia bacterium | reverse complement strand
CCCTCTGCAATTGAATATCTTCTTGATTCTGGCGTTAAGATGATGGGCATTGATGCCTTAGGGTTAGATCGGCCCTGCTTTGAGATGTTTAATGAATTTTTAGAAAAAAAGGATAAATCCCTACTTTGGCCGTCGCATTTTCTAGGAAGAAAACGGGAATTTGCACATATGGAGAGATTAGCAAATTTAGATAAGATCCCTAAGGCTTCAGGTTTTAAGGTATCTTGCTTTCCAGTAAAGATTAAGGATGCTGGTGCGGGTTGGGCTAGGGTAGTAGCAATTATCGGAGGTGAATGATGGGACACACTGCAAATTCAATTCTAATTAAGGCTCCTTATGAAAAAGTGTTTGATATTTCTAATGATATTGAACGCTGGACAGAATTGTTTGGCGGCGAATACAAAGAGTCTAAGATATTAAAGCGAGAGGGCAATAAGCTTACATTTCGCCTAACCGATAATGAAGGACGCTCTTGGCAATCCTTTAGGTTACTGTTTAAGGATTATTATTTTGCCTATGCTCAGAAACTGCCTCCAGAATTTCCTTTTAAGCGCATGAAGATCATCTGGCTTTATACTCCAACACCAGAGGGCATAGAAATGAGCTGGATTCAGGATTTTGCCATGGATGAGAAGGCCGAGTTTAATGATCAGCAGGTAGAAGGCCTTATTAATAAGCATTCCCAGGAAAATTTAAAGATCTTTAAACAAGTAATAGAGAAAGAGGCTGGCGAGCCGGTTATAGAGAAGCAAACAACAAAATAGGGTGAAGAAAACCACTTTTGTTCTTTTATGTTTAGAGGGTATTATTCTTTCTTTCAATGTGGCGGCAACATCTGCCATAATACCTGCGATTTCCCAGGATTTCGCTGTTAGTCAGTTTTTTGCCGGTAAGATTATTGTACTTTATATGCTTGCTTACGGCCTGGCAGCTCTTTTATATGGCCCTTTAAGTCGCACCTTTGAAGCAAGAAACATTAAACTATTTTGCCTCGGCATCTATTCTGTATCTAGCATAATTGCAGGCTTAGCCAAAGATATTCGTATTCTATTTATTTTTCGTTTTTTTACCGGCGTCTTCGGCGCTTCTATTATACCTTTGGCTTTAATCTTAATTTCTCGTAGTAGCCAAAAGAGCCAACGGGGTAGTTTGGTGGGCCTTTTTTTTAGCACTACCTTTATCTCCAGTCTCTTAGGATTATTTTTTAGTGGCATCATTAATTGGAGAGCCCTTTTTCTATTACCTGGGATAGCGGGAGCAATTACTCTAATTTTTATGTATTTTTATTTTCCTAAGTTTCGCGAAAACCGAGAGAACATTCAGTTTAATTATATTGCCGCCTTAAAGAAAAAAGAGGTATTAAGGGTATTTATCTATATATTTTGTATTAGCCTTTTTTATCATGGGGTCAGGCAGTGGCTCGGTATTTTCTTCTCGCAAAATTATCAATATAATCAGTTTTTAATAAGCATGCTTCTTACTACGATTAGTTTATGTGGAATTTTTGGCGAGGCAAGCGGAGGAATTTTATCAGATAGGCTTGGTCGAACAAAAGTGATAAATATCGGCATCATATTAATGATTTTGTCTTTGTTTTTATTAATTTTACGAAGCCCGATAATAGTTCTCTTTATTCTTATGGGCATGTGGGGCCTGGGTTGGACATTTAAC
>CAZGLF010000126.1:0-1676 GCA_964526615.1 uncultured Planctomycetia bacterium | reverse complement strand
ATCATTCAAAACTTATTAAAAAAGGATACTCGGGCGCAAAAGTATTAAGCTTTACCTCCACTTGCCTTATTAAATCTCTACCCTTAAAAAAACTGATTTTTCTTCCATTTAAAGACAGCCTGTCTGCTTGTTTCAAGTATTGTGAAAATTCGTCTTTGCTGTTATCGGGGCAAGGAAAATAAAAAGATTTATACTTTATTTCATTGCCTTTAAGGCTTCCCTCAAAGCAATACAGCTTTCTTTCATAAAACACCAAAAAAGGCATTTTTAAAAACCTATCAGTCAACTCTACATATTTGGGTTCGCGCTTTTTTATCTCTTGCCTTAATCTCGTAACCATCTTTATGGTGCCGGAGCAAGAATAACTGCAAGGCATATGGTAAATATAAGAATAAGATAAGTTTTTCAAAAAAGGATTGCAAAGAAAAGTTGGGCTGCCTTTAGTATTAACATAAGCTTGATAAAGATAGCTATGCTTTATCCAATTGTTATATTTTCTAAAAAACTTTATGCAGCAATCGGGATAACCCAAGACATAACCATATTTTAAGCCGTCGATTCTGGGCTGATTTATAACCCTATCTTTAATGATTACCGGATACCACATACCTTTAGCAAGAAGTTTTTTATCCTTAGAGATAAATAAATGTACTGAGCCGGTTTTGCCTGAATTCAGAGGATAACCATATGCACTGGTTGTGGTAATACCCTGTTTTCCCAATACCCGATCAGAAACCTCACCCTTCGCCACATTATTAAATATTACGCTTTCTCTTATGTGTAGCCCATAATTCCTGCATATTTTCCTAAAATCCTTTATTCTTTCAGTCGGTATCCACTCATCCATAAGGGGTTTTATACCTAAAACCGTAGCCATAAACATGCCAAGCTGCATGGAATTTCCCTTTATATCTACATAATCTCTACAAAATGACTTAGGGATATATCTTTGCAAAACCATATTATTATTATACAATAAAAGCAAGCCTGGAAAAAGGATTAGATGCCTCACGCCAGTTTTTAAAAATATGTTAAAAATATTCGGATTTTATTCTTTTGATAAACTCGACCACAGGATAATTCAAGAATCTAAAGGTATTTTTGAAGTACCTAGTGAGTTTGTCAAATTTAAAAGATTCCAGTTAAAGAATATTTACCTCAGCTACGAATGCACGAATTCAGAAGAATCTGAAAACTTTTATTTTATACGCCCTGATAAAAAACTAGCTTGTTTTATTACGGGTAATATCTATGCATACGAAAAGACCAACCTTGAAGTTTTGCCACGTAAAAACCTAGCCAAAATAATTTTGACTAAATATCAAAAAGAAGGTTTAGGTTTCATCCAATATTTACGTGGAATATTCAATTTAACTATAATTGATGACGGCTCTCTTTTCCTTATAAATGATAAACTAGGTCTATCGCCTATGTATATTTACAAAACAAAGGGAAAACTATTCTTCTGCAGCCAGGCCGAATCCATAATATGGCTGAATAAAAAGAATAAGCTTGATTACTCTCCTATTGCCGAATTTCTGATTTATGGTTTTGTGCCGGAAGGTAAAACTTTTTTTTACGGTTTAGAGAACCAAAAACCGGCAACACTCATAAAAATAAACAAAAGCGGGGTTGCTCAAAAAAAATATACCTCTCTTAAACTCTTTAGCACAAAA
>CAZGLF010000125.1:0-1700 GCA_964526615.1 uncultured Planctomycetia bacterium | reverse complement strand
TTATCAAAGAAGATAGCATAGCTTTGATTTTAGGTGATAATGTATTTTTTGGCCACGGGTTGGTAGATGTTTTAGCTAAAGTTGTTAGGAAAAACCCGGGTGCAACTATATTTGGTTATCATGTTAAAGATCCTCAAAGATACGGGGTTATTGAATTTGATGATAATCAGAAAGTCTTATCGATTGAGGAAAAACCAGAGAAACCTAAGTCTCATTGGGCAGTGACCGGCTTATATTTTTATGATAATAGAGTTATTGATTACGCTGCGAAGTTAAAGCCTTCAAACAGAGGAGAAATAGAGATAACCGATATCAACAACCTCTATTTAAAAGAGAATCAATTAGATGTTGAGTTATTAGGCAGAGGTTTTGCCTGGTTAGATACCGGCACTTATGATTCTTTGATTGATGCTTCGATGTTTGTAAAGACAGTTGAAGACAGGCAAGGTTTAAAGATAGGTTGTATTGAGGAAATTGCCTATCGGATGGGTTATATTTCTAAAGAAAAGTTAATAAATTTAGCTGATTCGATAAAAACCAATTATGGCCAGTATTTAAGGGAAATAGCAAAGGAGAGTTAATGGCGTTTGAATTTAAAAAATTAGATATACCCGATGTTTTATTAATTAAGCCCAAGGTTTTTAGCGATGTGCGCGGGTTTTTCTTTGAAAGTTACCGGCGTTCGGAATTTATCGAAAATGGGATAACCGATGAGTTTATCCAGAATAATCATTCATCTTCAAAACAAGGTGTTTTAAGAGGCCTGCATTATCAACTTAATCCTTATGGGCAAGCAAAACTTATCAGGGTAGTTAAGGGTGAGGTTTTTGATCTAGCTGTAGATATTCGAAAGGGTTCACCAACTTATGGAAAATGGGTTGGCCAGAATATATCAGCTCAGAATAAAGAAATGCTATATATCCCTGAGGGCTTTGCTCACGGGTTTTGTGTTTTATCTGACTCGGCAGATTTAATATATTTGTGCAGCAAAGAGTACAATGCCCAGGCCGACAGGGGGATAATTTGGAACGACCCTGATTTAAGTATCAATTGGCCGATAAAAGAGCCGATACTTTCTAACAAGGATTTAGCATTACCTTCATTAGCTGAGGCCGAGAATAATTTTACCGATCAAAGCGAAAGCCAATCATGATGAGAAAATCATTGTCAGATTCAAAAATATTAATTATTGGGGCTAAAGGGCAGTTAGGGGAAGCTTTTACCAGAATTCTAAGGCGGGAAGGCTTTGATTTTATTGCTTATGGACGCAAAGAATTAGATATCAGTGATTTCAAAAATAGCAGAAAAATAATTGAAAAAGAAAAGCCCGATATCATAATCAATTGTTCGGCTTATACCTTGGTTGATGATGCTGAAACCAATCAGGATTTGGCATATAAGGTTAACAGGGATGCAGTTATGAATTTGGCTCAAATTTGCAAAGATAATGATATTTTTCTAGTGCATTATAGTACCGATTATGTATTTGATGGAAAAAAGAGCCGGCCTTACACGGAAGATGATGCGATAAACCCGATAAATGTCTATGGTAAGAGTAAGCTTGGCGGAGAAGAGGCTATCAAAGAGATTCTATCCGGTTACTTAACTTTTAGGTTAAGTTGGTTGGTAGGTAAGGGAAAACAAAATGTTCTATATAGAATGTTACAGTGGAGTAAAGATAATAAAGAGTTAAAAATATC
>CAZGLF010000124.1:0-1735 GCA_964526615.1 uncultured Planctomycetia bacterium | reverse complement strand
ACTGGCTACTGCAGCAGAATTCTCAAACAATGAATGAACCCAAGGCAGCCCAAAGGCAGTTTCCGGGGCTTTAGTAGAAAACACTTCTAAGCATCCAGTAGAATTGGCTACCATGGTATTTTTCCCAGCCGCATTCATTACAATACGTACTGCCATTGACTGTCCGCATCCAGCGCAAGCAGTGTGGCCTGATACATATAAATTTTCTTGAAAATGTCGTCCTTTAGTCATTATTTTTCTCCTTAAGATGCTTTAAATTCATCCCAAAGTAATTCTTTATTTAGATCAATAAAAGTGCAACTATCTGTTTTTTTCTCTGCTAAATCAATAATTTCTTTTATGGAGTTAATAGTTATATCTCTGCCGCCTAAACCAGCAACGAACCCACTAACTTTTTTATCCGAATCAAGGATTGATTTAACTTCTGAATAAAGAGCACCGTCTGAACCAAGCGAAATATCTTTATCTAAAACCGCAACTTTGCCAACTTTATTTAACGCAGCTTTGATTGCATCTTTAGGAAACGGTCTATATGCTACTAATTTTAGAAGCCCAACTTTTTTTCCTTTTTCGCGTTCGATATCTACGACATCCTTTACCGTGCCGGCAACCGAACCCATAGCTACTATTGCTAAATCTGCGTCTTCGAGTTTATATGGCTCTATCAATTTAACGGTATCTCGTCCAGTTAAATCCTTATACTCTTTGCCAACCTGCGGTATCATCTTTAAAACATCTTCCATAGTAGCTTGGATTGCATAACGAGTCTCGGCATATACAGTAGGGTCACCTAAAAGGCCAAAACTCATTGGATTATCTACATCTAATTTATAAGGGGGGTTATATTTAGGTAAGAATTTATCGATTTCTTCCTGCGAAGGCATATCTACTGTTTCCATGCCATGAGTTAAAATAAAACCATCAACGCAAACCATAACCGGAAGCATAATATTAGGATTTTCTCCGATCTTATACCCTGAAATCAATAAATCGACTGCCTCCTGATTGTTTTCAGCATAAAGTTGTATCCATCCGGAATCTCTTAAAGCTATTGAATCTTGATGGTCGTTCCAAATATTAATTGGTGCTGAAACAGCTCTATTAGCGCAAATCATCATAATTGGCAACCGCATACCAGCAATACAAAAAACCACCTCACCCATCAAAAGAAGACCTTGGGAACTGGTGCAAGTAAAACTTCTTACTCCAGTAATCTCTGAACCTAAAACTACCGAAGCAGCTGAATGTTCACTTTCAACATTTACTGCCTGAGCGTCTAGCTCTCCATCAGCAACAAATTGAGCTAAATGCTCAACAATATGAGTTTGCGGTGTAATTGGATAGGCAGCTACAACTCCTGGCCTACACAGTTTAGCTGCTTCTGCCATTGCCCATGAACCTTCTAAAAACTTTTGCATTATTTATCCCTCTCTTGCTCTTTATTCTCTTGATTATTGCTTTCTCGATTTGAAACCATCTCGATATCTTTCTTCGGACAAATATAGGCACAGATGCCGCACCCCTTACAATACTCTAGGTCAACCGAATAATTATTCTTCTGATCCCCTTCGACACAACCCTCCGGACAAATAAACTTACACAAAGAACAATTTATACATTCTTTCTGCAGGAATTTCGGTTTCTGCATCGAACGCCAAGAACCGGTTTTGTTAGCTTGGGATGTTTTTGCTCTACTAGCTAATATACTAAACACTTTCGTATCCTTTCTTTACGG
>CAZGLF010000123.1:0-1794 GCA_964526615.1 uncultured Planctomycetia bacterium | reverse complement strand
CTTCCTTTATTATTTTCTCAAGATTATCTAGGGCTTGGCGGCTTTCAATTTTAGCAAATATCTTAATCTTTTTCTCTTTTCCTTTTAAAAGTCTCCTTAAAGCCCTTACATCTTTTGCATTTCTCACAAAAGACTGAGCAACATAATCAAGATCATATTTTAACGCCACCTTAAGGTCATCTTTATCTTTAGCTGTTATTGCAGGAAATTCTAATTTTGCCTCCGGGATATTTACCCCCTTATTACTTCTAAGCAAGCCGTCGGTTAAAGACCTTACTTTAAGTCTTTTTTTCTGGATATCTTTTACCAGCAAAACAATTTTTCCGTCATCAATGTAAATAAGCATGTCTTTTTCAACCTTAGCCAAAGGTCCATAATAATCAAAATGAACCTGATTTTGGTTTCCTAAAACATCTTCCTGGGTAAGGTAAAATTCTTTTTTCTTTTTTAACTGAATTGGTTTTTCTAGTTTTCCGATTCTAATCCGGTAACCTTCTAAATCCTGCATTATTTTAATAGCCCGGCGCATCTTTTTATTAAGCAATTTGATAGTTTCTATTCTTTGAATATGTTCTTGGTGGCTACCATGGGAAAAGTTAAGCCGCGCTATATCTAATCCGCTCTTATACATATTTCTCAAAACACTAGCCTTATTGCTACTGGGGCCTAAGGTAGCTATTATTTTAGTCTTTACCATTACATCTCCCTTTTTCTAGTTGAAGACAATACTAACATTCTTAAAGATTCTTTATCTCTCATTCGCATCCAATTTTTATAAAAGTTGCCCTCTTGCATAATCTGAGCTATTGCCATTAAAACCCTCAAGTGAAAATTCCGCTCATCTAGGGTTCCGGCTAATACAAAAATAATATGTACCGGTTCTTGGTTTTCCGGAAAAATTACCCCCTGTCTTGCCCGCACCAGTATTACTTCGAATTTTTTCTCGCCCGGTATAACGATATGAGGTATAGCCAGGCCTTTTTCTAAAACCGTATGCGACTCCTCTTCTCTTTTTATTAAACGCTGCTTTGTTTCGCTTTGAGAAACATCCAAGCGCCGGGATAATATTTCTGATATTAGATCAAAGAATTCATCTCTTTTCATTTTTTCCTTAATATCTAAAATCAGGCAAACCTCAAGAAGATGGTCAAACCTATCTTTTATTATCTTATCTCTTTTATGGAGTATTTCTTTTAACTCTCTATCTAAAGAATTATCTACAAATTCTCTAGCTGTCAGGCGCTCAACCAAATGCATAAGGGCTGATTGGCGTTTTATCTTTCGGGCTGAAACTAAAAACCAGATATAGCTAATAGCTACAAAACCAAAACTAATTAAAAGTGGGATCTTGCCCATCTCAAAAATTAAAAAAGTGTAAGCTATCAAAGCAAATATTTGAATCCACGGGTAAAAAGGCGATGTGAAATTAGGCCGGTAATTTATAATTTTACTTTCACGCATTATAATAACCGAGAGATTCTCGAAAATAAAAAGCATGATCATTAAAGTTGAAGCGGTCTTAACTAAATTTTCAAGATCGAGAAAAAGTACCAACAAAAGCATGAAAAGGCCGGTAAAAAGTATTGAAACATAAGGGGTGTTACTCTTTTTGGAAAGGGAAGAAAACTTTTGCGGAAGTAAACTATCTTTTGCCATAGCCGATGGTATTCTAGAAGACGATAATATCCCGGCATTAGCAGTACTAATAAAAGCAGTTAAAGCTGCCAATGAAATAATTATTCCAAAAAATATCCCCCCTAATTCTATTGCACCGTGAGTTAAGGGCGTAAAGGT
>CAZGLF010000122.1:0-1897 GCA_964526615.1 uncultured Planctomycetia bacterium | reverse complement strand
GTCGCCCGTCCCCTTACCCGCCGCCTTCGGGTTCTCTTTCACCCCCTCTGCTCCCCTTAAATAAACCAAAAACATCGGCTATTTTTTGATCAAATATTTGATCGACAACTTGAACCTCTAAAAAATGATTACCGCTGCCTAAGGTTCCAATTTGAGACTTTCCCCTATCGTAGGCTCTTTGAGAAATACTATCCGGGTCAGCTCCTTCTAAAACACCATTACTTTCACAATTCTCAACATCTTCTTTAACGCCTAAGCCTTGCGATACTGCCCACTTGGCACCTTTTTCTAATAATCTTTTCTCTTCTTTATTAGATAACTTTATATCTCCTTTAGAACCCAAGCCTGAAGGCACATGACTGTATAAAGTATCTATTATTTTTTCGTTTTTATCTTTAATGTCTGAATGCTCTAAATTAGTTCTAACCAACCTCACTCCACAATTGATGTCATAACCCACTCCGCCCGGCGATACTACTCCGCCTTCTGCCGGATCAGTAGCAGCAACTCCTCCAATCGGAAAACCATAACCCCAATGAATATCCGGCATCGCAAAAGAACCCTTAACAATTCCCGGCAAAAAGGCAACGTTGGCTACCTGTTCCGGGGCTTTATCGCTCAATATGCTCGAAAGTAATACCTCGTCGGTAAAAATTACACCTTCGACCCGCATACCGGTTTTATAATCTTTTGGTATTCGGTACTTATATTGAGATATTTTTTCTAACTTTCCTTGCCAGCTCATAGGTCAAAAATTACCTTTGCACAATAACCTTGTTTTATCTTTTTCATCTCTAAATCATGATAGGTAGCAGCTTTAATTTCGGTATTAACTTTTTCCTGGTAGGGATCAAACCTTACTCCTTCAAGTTTGGCTTTTAAAACCTTTGTTTTTCTAACTTCATTTAATGACAAACTGCATTTCAAAGGCAAAAATTTATAAGTATAAAATATTGAGATTAATTCATTAAACCAAGTAACCAAAAGTTCATCATAACTTTGAGCTTCTAAAATAATACTTTCTTCAATGTCAGGATTATCGGGTTTGGAGTCTAAGATTATATCGAAAAGGATATCGCAAGAATCTTCAAAAAGGTCTCTAAGAGAATCTGAATATATTTTTATACCTAAATCAGCAGTATGTTCGATAAATTCAAATTTTCCCATTTTAACATATGATTGATGAGCCATGTTACGAAGTCCATGGCCGAGTTGTCAAAAAAAACATGGGCCATGAAGGGATCGAACCTTCGACCTTGGGCTTAAGAGGCCCCTGCTCTGCCAAACTGAGCTAATGGCCCAAATATTATTTGTTTGAAGGAATTTTAGTAGTGTTAATTATACCACTGCCTAAAGAAAAATCTATAATAAATTTTAATGAAGAGAAGAAAAGAAAATGAAGACATGGGGGCACCGACCTACTCTCCCACAACCTCGCGGATGCAGTACCATTGGCCCTGGAAGGCTTAACGACCGTATTCGGAATGGGAACGGGTGTGGCCCTTCCGGCGTAAGCACCCCCATATATAATACAGGAATATTTATATAAAAAAAGTTGGGTATCAAGCCGATTGGCTTATTAGGAGTGCTCGGCTGAACATGTTACCATGCTTACACCTGCACCCTATATAGGTAGTAGTCTCCTACCAGCCTTCACTCCGGACGAATCCGAAGAGGGATTCCTAGTCTTGGGACGAGTTTCGCGCTTATATGCCTTCAGCGCTTATCTCTAAGGAACATAGCTACCCAGCCTTTACCCCTGGCGGGATAGCTGGTACACCAGCGGTTCCCCTGTCCCGGTCCTCTCGTACTAGGGACAGCCTCCCTTCAAGAATCCTGATGCCCACAGTGGATAGAGACCGAACTGTCTCACGACGTTCTGAACCCAGCTCACGTA
>CAZGLF010000121.1:0-1937 GCA_964526615.1 uncultured Planctomycetia bacterium | reverse complement strand
TTTTTTCTGACATAATCTTTTAAACCTAAACATAAAGCATTAAAAGCTTCTTCTACCTGATTTGGTTTTATCTTTTTAAGGGGCTTGTTTTTACTCGGGAAATTAAAAATTAAAAGGTCTTCCTGAAATCTCTTAGCACAGGCAATAAGTTTTCCTTCTTTAGATATAACCTTACTAGTTCCGTCAAAAAGTATCTCGTCTTGCCCTCCAACCAAATTGCAATATAAAATCGAGCTTTTAACGTAACGGGCTGCTTTTGATAAAATCTTTTCACGTTGAGCCATTTTTCCAAGATGAAACGGGGAAGCTGAAATATTAACGATAAAATCTATTCCCTGGTCTTTTAATCTTGAATACACCCCCTTTTCCCAAACATCCTCACAAATCGTCAAGGCAAACCGCTTATCTTTAAAGTCGCATAAATAAAGTGTATCACCCGGTATAAAATAACGTTTTTCATCGAAAACACCGTAATTAGGAAGCATTATCTTACGGTAAATTCCGGTTATTCGTTTATTCTGTATTATCGCGCAAGAATTATAAATCGAATCAAGCCTGCCCTCAACAAAGCCAACCAAAACAACCATATCACGGCATTCTTTTTTGATCCGGTTTAAAAAGGTTTTATTTTTTGATATAAAATGATTTTTAAGAAGTAAGTCTTCGGGGGGATAACCAGCTAAAGCCAATTCCGGAAAAATAACTATACCGGCCTTTTTTTGCCTGGCTTTACGAATATAATCAATGATTTTTACAGCATTTCCGGGTAAATCGCCAACTGTCGGGTTAATTTGGGCTATAGCTACCTTTATCATAAGAAATTATTATACCCTCTTTTTTGGAGTAATCAAGTATTGGCCTGGAAATACTTAGCGGTCAATCAATGTCAATTTGGATATTAACCGGTCCGTTTGAATCTAAAGCTATATCCATTTGAGCCCCAAAAACCCCACTGACAACCTTAGCTTCAGCTTTTTTTACCCTTAACACCAGTGCTCTCATATAATACTCCTTGATGAGTATTTCTTTTTATTAATTCTTTTTTTACCCTTTCAATGAGTAAAGTTTTTTGGTTTATCCAGGAAGGTGCAACTAAATGCTTAGGCCCAGCAGTTGAGACTAAACGTAAAATCACCATCTCAGGCGGTATTCGTTCTAAAAAATCACAAACCAAACTCACATACTCATCCTTATTTAATAGTTTAATTTCATTGTTTTTATATAACTTTTCTAGTTGAGTATTTTTAAGAACATGCAACACGTGAAATTTTACCCCTTGAATATTAAGCTGGGAAATTCTCCCGGCATCTTTGATTACACTATCACGGCTGGTTCCCGGCAAACCTAATATCATATGTATGCCAATATTAATATTATATGATGAAGTTAACTCATAAGCCTTAATAAAATCTTGGTAAGAGTGGTTGCGATTTATACTTTTTAATACTTTGTCATCGGTTGTCTGCAGCCCATATTCAATCCAGGTTAAATAATTGTTTTTATAATCTGCTATCACCTTAATTTTTTCCTTATCGATGCAGTCAGGACGGGTAGAGACAAAAATTCCCACGATTTCGGGAAAATCCTTAATAACATCATAGCATTTTTTCAGTGACTCTGCGTCAGCATAAGTAGCAGAAAAAGCTTGGAAATAAGCTATAAATTTATTTACTTTAAAACGCTTTTTATAAAAATCCATTGATTCGAGTATCTGTTGCGGTAAAGGCTTGCTGCTTTGGGCATAAGGTGCAAATGCCCGGTTATTACAATATATACATCCCGCAGAATCGATACTCCCATCAAGATTTGGACAGCCAAAACCAGGGTCTAAGCTAATTCGCTGTATTCGTTGTCCGAATTTATCCCTCAAATAATTATTGAATGAAAAATAATAATTCTTCATATCATTTTAGTTATGCAGGCGTCCTACAAAGGTA
>CAZGLF010000120.1:0-1972 GCA_964526615.1 uncultured Planctomycetia bacterium | reverse complement strand
TCGGGCCAAATACCCTTATTGACTTAACCCTCAAAGCATCTACTACCCCCAAAGACAAAGGGCCAGCTGTTGTTACCAGAACCAAATCTACATCAAGAGATTGAGCATACTCAACAATATTATTGATTTCTTTTAAACGTCCCAAACAGTGGCCGGAAGTAGAATTTAAAATTCCCGGGTTGGGAGTATCTAAATATGAGAATACCTCATAATTGGAATTCTCTACAATATTCTCTATCGTAGCCTGCTCTTTGGCCCAGCTCCCTACAATAAGTATTTTTTTCATAATTTTATTTTTTCTTGTTTTCCTTATCTTTATTATTGCGCCTTTTAACCCGATGGTTGCTTTCCGGAACCAAAGTAATAGTGTCATCAAAATCGGCTAATAGTTTAGATATACCTACCGAATTATACTCTCTAGCCGGATTTAATTTTAACTGCAAAGTACATTCTTCACAATTGCGGTCGCAAAAAATCGGCATATAAGAATCCGGTTCCTTATAAGTTGAAATTGTACCCTCGTAATTTCGTAAAATAACCTTATTAGTTGACCAGGATATTACATAATTTGGCATAACCGGAATCTTTCCTCCGCCTCCGGGAGCGTCAATTACATAACGCGGAATAGCAAAGCCGCTGGTGTGCCCGATTAATGATTCAATTATTTCAATCCCTTTGCCAACCGGCGTCCTGAAGTGGGAAAGCCCCTCGGTTAAATCACATTGATATAAATAATATGGCCTTACCCGGTTTTGGACCAGCTTATGAACCAAGCTGCGCATTATTCTGGGACAATCATTAACGCCGGCCAAAAGCACCGCTTGATTGCCCAATGGTATCCCGGCATCTGCCATTTTTGCTAAAACTTCTCGAGCCGAGGCAGTTAATTCCCGAGGATGATTAAACTGCACATTAATCCAAAGCGGATGGTGTTTTTTTAAAATCTTAACTAAATTATCAGTTACCCTAAACGGCAGCACTGCCGGAACCCGGCTGCCAATACGGATAACCTCGATATGAGGAATTTTTCTGATCTCACCTAAGATCCAATCCAGATATTCATCACTTAACATAAAAGGGTCTCCCCCGGAAAGCAAAACATCTCTGACATTAGTTGCTTTTTTTAAGTGCTGGATACCTTTTTTAATTTGAGATTTCGAAGGTATGCAATCTTTTTCCCCAACCTTTCTTTTTCGGGTACAATGACGGCAATACATCGCACAAGCATTACTTACCAAAAATAAAACCCTGTCCGGATAACGGTGAGTTATTAAATCAGTTGGGCAATCTGCTTCTTCATGAAGCGGGTCTTTCATATCATAACGAACAATATCTAACTCTTTGGGGTCAGGAAAAGCCTGTTTAAATATCGGGTCGGTTTGATAGTCTTTTTTGTCGATTAAAGATAAATAATATGGTGTAATAGAAAAGGGGAATTTAGCAATTGTCTTTTTGATTTGAGCTTTTTCCTTGGGGTCAAAAGTTATGCCGGTTAATTTTTCAAAAGTATCTAAATCCCTTATCGAATGCTTAAGCTGCCAGATATAATCCTTCCATTGAGGGTTGTTGATATCTTCTATATTTATTGATTTAGTGGTTTTTTTGGTTCTTTTTTTCTTCAAAATACCGCTCCTTTTATTTTGTATAGCTAATAAAAAAACAACAAATAATTATCAGCATTAATTTTTGCTCTAAATTAAAACTAAAGCTATTTTGGATTATATTGACTTTTTAGCCAGGCTAAAATGAGATTTACGATAAAATCTACCTCAGCCGCTGTTAAGTCTTTATTCTGGACAATTTTATGCCACTTTTTTAAGCATTTTCGGCAACAAGTTGCTGTAGCATGCTGGGCTTTAAAGACCGGGTGACCGGAAAAAGGACTCTGTTTTCCGTCATTTTTAGGGTTCTTTGCAGCTATTCGTTGTAAAATAAAGTCTCTGGCGTGACTTGCAATCTTATTATAACCTAT
>CAZGLF010000119.1:0-2028 GCA_964526615.1 uncultured Planctomycetia bacterium | reverse complement strand
CTGGTGTAGTTTGAGCAAAAAAATAATCTAACTCTGCTTTTTCGGCTAATTCATGGTTTCCTGAAAAAAGAGCTTTTAATTCATGAACTAAAGTTAATTCCGGAAATGGATTTTCATTTATGGCTATCAAAATTACCGGATTATATCTATCTTGATTATTACAGCCATAGATAATTCTCTCTGCATCCGGGCCAGCGCGGATTATTCCTCTTTTTCTAAAATACTCGATATGTTGGCTATCTTGCGGGTTTAGTTTCAAATAATTGGCTATGACCCTTTGCACCCATTCTTCTTGGGTTATATCTATTGAGCCAGGAAAGTTTTTCCTTGCTAATTCTTCTAATTTAGCTGATTTCTTTTTGTCAGTTTCTCGAACCCAAATGGTATATAATTCTACTTCATTTGGAAGTTTTTTGCCGAAAATCTTACTCGCCTCTTTATAAGTTTTGCCGGGTCTTGGCTTAGTACTATCTTCATCGTTTGAAGGCAAACCCTTAACTTTCTCAATTAAACCTCTTACTGCTGAGTCATCTTTGGCATTTAAACCTTTACTTGCATAGATTCCGGCTTTTATCTCTTTTAAAGCCTTTATAAGCCTGTCTATCTTGCGCAGTTCTGAACCAGCCGCAGCAGCTGCTATCACTTCATCTGCTGATAACTCTTCATCATCTACTTCATCAATATTGGCAATATCTTCTATTTCATCACGCATTGTTTCGGCTAAGGCAAGCCTTCTATTTAATTCTTCATCGATTGCTTTTCTTAGAAGTTCGATTTGTCTTTCAACAGCACCTGCTGCCCTTACAAAAGCTATTGCTTCTGGAGTGTGAAACAACTTATCAACTAAATCATAATCTTCTTCATCCATAAAAGAAGTTAACCGTTCCATATCTGCTATTATTTCGGTAATACTGTGTTGAAGAGCATAAGCTGTATCTAAATTTACTTTTGAAGTTTTAGAAGAATGTGCCGTTGCTTCATCCGATACCGCTCTGATATTTCGGGCTTTTTTTGCCAGCTCTTTTAAGTCATCTCTTAAACTATGAAGAGTTTTAAAGTGATCCTTTTTAGATAAAAATAATGCCCTAAAGATAAGTATAATTTGATTCCTAAACATTAAGACATTAATTGCTAAAATAATTATAATCAAGGTTACCAATGGATTAGAGCCTAAAAATCCAATAAGTTCAAAACCTAAACTGGCTGCTAAAAGTAAAGAAAACGGCTCAATTGATAAAAATCTCGCTAGATAAGAATTGCCCTTATTGCGATTTTCTACAAAAAACTCATATATTGAAGTGTTTTATTGATAAAATTCTTTAATTGACGTAAGGGAACCTTCCTCTACCCTTACATGTAAAGCTTTAAGTTTTTCTAATAATTGATCATTCTTTCTTTTATCTTTAATAAATCTAAGCTTGGTTAATAACCCTCCTATTCCTATGCCCTGTTGGTTGACTCCTTCAAAAATTGAGTAAAAAATATACTCCAATCCTTTTATTGCTCGAGGTGTAGAACTAAATACTCTTTTTTGGGTATAATCTATAAAGACTACTTCTTCTTCCGGAGTAACTATCATATTTTCGCCTTTAAGGTCCCAAATATTAGGTACTTCCTTTTCTTCTAAATAAACGCAAATTACAGTTATTTTCATCATTATTTCAAATAATTTACTTGCATAAGAAGTTAAAGGTTTATCTTGGTAATCTTCAAAGAAATGCATAAAATCTCTACCCTCAATAAATGGGTAAACTATTGCATCGGAGTAAATAGTTAAATCTTCATCTCCTGAGCTTATCCAATCAATTTTTTCTTGATTTAGTTCTTGTTTAGCATGCATTCTTTTTGGCCGATATATATTATTAAAGTCATCTGGAACCAGCTCTATCGCCTGCTCTAAGCCTTCGCAATGCTTTTCAACATCCGGGTCAATAATTTTTTTAATTACATATAGTTTTCCACTATCTTGGTCAACTGTTAACTCTAAACGTATAGAAGTATAAGATTTTCTTCCAAAATGCCCTAAAA
>CAZGLF010000118.1:0-2040 GCA_964526615.1 uncultured Planctomycetia bacterium | reverse complement strand
GACCATTACCCAGATTTCCGGGGGAAGATTTTCTAATCTTTGAGTAAACTTTTTTGTCATAAGGGCTCCTCGTTTAATCTCCTACTTTAACTATATGAGATTATATTAGATTATATACCTTTGAATATATTTGTCAATGGAATTTTACTGGTATACACAGATTTGCCATAAATGCAGACTTGAATAGATTTTCACCACTATAAAATATGGTGTGACAAATGTCCATAGGGACGGTTCCTGTCCATAGGGACGGTTCCTAGTTATCTTACTTATTATCCACCAATGGGTTATGAGGACAAAAATATTTCTTTAAAGCAAACATGATATTACTGCTGTTCTAAGGTGTTGTGCGTAAAGGCATTGTGAACCAAGGAACCGTCCCCATACATATTATTAAATCTTTTTCAAACGATGCAGCATCTCCTCATATACTTGGCCGTCTCTACGAATACCCACTTTAACAACTAACACCAAAACCTTATCTTTGATTGTTCTGTATATAACTCTGTAATCATTTACAACCAATTTCCGGTATTTTTTAAGTTCCCCTAACAAAGGCTCGCCATAATTTTCGGGGTCTGCAGAAAGCTTTTTTTTGATTTGTTTTATTATTATTGCTTTTTGGTGAGGATCTATTTTTTTAAAGTCTTCTTTTTCGACTAACTTATGTACTTTAACTTGCCAAGTCATTTAGTGTTCTTATTATAATTCATTGATGTCTATATAATCAGATAGGTCTGAGGCCTCGTCGCGCTCTTTTGCCAGATAACCTAAAATATAGTCTTCTACAATATCTAACAGGTGTTGAAATTTCTCATATTTTTTTATATCCATAAGCACTGCTAAAAGCTTATTTCTCTTTTCGATTACGACTTTATGCTTCTTCGCTTCTTTTAATATCTTATCGATATCCCTAAGCTCGGAAACACCGACAACTGTGGTTTTTTCATCAAAAGTTTTCATATTTTTCCACCTCTCACCACTTAAAATATAACATATGCCAATTAGATTGTCAAGTTAATATACAATTTAATTTGTATTTTGATTGGCAATTGATGTGTCATCTCTAGTTTCTATCAACCAGAAAAACTATGTACATTTTCATCGATAATAATATCGTCTAAACTAAGCGGCTTATCCAGGGTTATTCCTTCCAGGCTCCGGCAACGGCTAAGCGCAACATAAAGCTGTCCCGGACTAAAAGCTCCACTGCCAATGTCAATAATCACCTTATCAAAAGTCTGCCCCTGGCTTTTGTGAATTGTTATGGCCCAAGCTAATTTTACCGGATACTGGGTAAATAACCCCTCGGCCTCCTGTTTTATTTCCCGGCTTAGCTCATCAAATGTATAGCGTATTTTTTCCCAGGTAAACTTTTCTAAAAAATACTCTCGGCCCTCAACATTGATTTTAACCGAATCGTCCCGAAGATCGGCGATTTCGGCAAGTGTACCATTAACCCATCTTTTCTCTTTATCGTTATTTAATAATATCACTCTGGCTCCTTTTTTAAGGGATAACGTGGTTTCGGTAGGATAAAGACTTGGTTTATATTTTCCACTTACACTAGCGGAATATTGGTATTGTTTTGAATCTATTCTTGCTAGAAAACTTTTATTTATTCTTTCGGCTATTTTATTGGTTGTGGTTAAAATAATATGCCCGCTCTCGACATCACCGGTATTTACTCTTTCATTCAGTATGTCAATATCCCGACTACTGCACTTATTTAAACGTATTCGGCCAAGAAGGTCAATAAACCCTTTGTCACTCTGGCGGTATATCCGGTTAAGCTGGATGGTATATAATTCTATCTCCTTTATCACCTCGGCACTAAAAAAATAGGAGTGGTCGTAATATTGCTCGATTAACGGCTGCATACTCTTTTCAACTACCGGAGGAAGCTGAAAAATGTCGCCAAACATTATCACTCTTACCCCTCCAAAGGGAGTATCTAGTTTATTTCGGTTAATCCTCAAAGAATAATCGATTGCATCAAGCATGTCAGCTCTTACCATAGAAGCCTCGTCGATTAAAAGC
>CAZGLF010000117.1:0-2085 GCA_964526615.1 uncultured Planctomycetia bacterium | reverse complement strand
AAAATTAAAAATCATTGTACTGAAATAGCATTAGGCGGACAATTCTCTTGAGCTTGCTGTGCTTTGTCTTCTGCTCCTTCAGGAACCGAATCAACATAAACAGTTGCTTTATCGCCCTCGATTTTAAATACTTCAGGACAAATATTTACACATGTCCCACACCCGGTACAAGTATCTTGATTTACGCTGGCTCTCATCTTTACCTCCTTATTTAATTATTCTACATTAATTTCTTTGGTATCTTCCCAAATGCCGTGGATATTACATTTTTCCCATACTTTCAAGGGGCCGTGAGCATGGCTTAATTTAACTTTAAAACAAGCCACTCCAAAACTAGCTCCGCCGCTAAAACTTGCTCTTCCTAAAAAAGTGTCTCCGCAATAAAGTTCAATCCATTCAATAAAATGCCCAGCCTCATTTGGATGATCAACCCCATCAATACCTCCGACTCTCACCTTTACCTCAAAAGGCTCATCTTTTTTAGCCTTCTTGGGGGCATCGATTATCGGAAGGTGTTTTTTCTCAAGATCGGCTAAGCTCTGCCGGTCTCCAGGTTCATTAACTCCGCATAAAATATCTTCTTGGCAAGTCCATTGTTTAGCCATCTAAACCTCCTCTTTTATTATTTACCTAACAACAAAGATAACTCCGATACATGTTCCTGCTCATCGATTATCACATGGCGTATCTCATGCTCTAAGGTTTCAAATTCATATTGAAGCTCATCTTTATTGTCGAACACTTTTTTATAAATCTCCTTATAAAAATCGATTGCACTTTTCTCATCTTTTAAATTTACCTCTAAAATCTCTTTCCTATCTTTTGCCTGATGGCGCTCATTTAAATCCATTGTCGGCTGTCCGTCAAGATAGCCGCCGATAAGTTCACGGAATTTATCTTCATGCTCTTTTTCATCAGCTGCTATCTCTTTAAGCCTTGAAATAACTGCCTCGGCCCCATCCCCGGTAACCAACTCAGCATGAGAAAGATACTGGATTCTAGCTGCATGCTCTAACTCAAGGGCCCGGTTTAACATTTTTACTAATTCTTCTTTAATCATCTAACACCTCCTGACTAAATATTATTAATATTGTTTATTCCTCTATCTCACTAATATCAGGCTCAACATTGTTTACATTCGCAGTTGAAGGGCCTCTCTGACACCAACGTATCACCTCATCAACTTTTTCTTTTTCTCCTTCAAAAACGCCTCCTACCTTACCATCAGGCCGGTTCCAAACTTTACCCTTTAGGTCAAACTCTCTAACCTTCTGATAAGTACTAGCCCTAAAACCTACCCCTTGAACATCCCCGGAAATTATAATTTCTGCTTTAACCTTTGGCATAAATTGGTTTATTTTTGAAGTTAAAAAGATTTGTTGTCGTTTTTATCCTTATTAACTTAGGTCTATTATAAAAAACTGCCCAATTAAAACAATTGGGCGCTTCTACTTTTTTCTTAGTTTTTTCCACCTTTATAAGGCAAATAAGGTAAAAGACAGGCAATTTTCTGAGATTTTTAAAAATAACTTTAAAATAAAAATAGAATTAGGTAAATTTAAGATAAAATTTTGTTAATATTGACACATTGTTCTGCCGGTTGGGGAACATCCAACAAAACTAGCCCCTCCAACGCATGCATTGGCAGTACAGCTGGCTCCGGCTTCGTAAGTGCTGCCTAAGGTTGCACACATAGTGGAACCTGAAGGGGAACAACCGACAAAAGTAGACCCTCCACGGCATTCATTTGAAGTGCAGCTAGGCCCGGCTTCATAAGCATTACCTACTACTGAACAAAGTGTGGAACCCGAAGGAGAACAACCGACATAAACAGCTCCTCCCCGGCATGCATTTGAAGTGCAGCTGACTCCGGCTTCATAAACCGAGCTAGCCATAGTAGAAGGCGGAGCAACTACTATTAAATCTTTCCAAGCTCCTTCTTCATAAGCCCGGAATCTTTTCATACTGGTATTATAATAAATCATACCTTCGACTCCACCGGCAGGATCATTATCAGTACGGGGAATGAGCATTGCTCCGTCACCGGCTATATCCAGTAAAGCTTGAGGGGTATCAACCCCAATT
>CAZGLF010000116.1:0-2120 GCA_964526615.1 uncultured Planctomycetia bacterium | reverse complement strand
GGCTTTGAAATTGTAAGAGGCGCAGTAGATCCGGTAAAATTATATACAGCCGAGATTTCGCATAAAGATTATTTAGAGGCAAACGAGAGGTTTTTTATTTCAGTTTTGAAAAAAATCTCTCCTCAGATAGTTGTTTTTGATCTTTTGATAATGCCTAAAGCTCTTTCTTGGATTAAAAATAAAGGCATTTTTTCGGTGTATGTTCTTCGGGAGCTGAGTGATACGAATTATCTGTCTTTACATAAAGATTGCTTGCCGGCTTTTGATGCGGTTTTGTTAACCTGTGTGCAAGATCAAAGGTATATTGAGGCTATAAAGAATTTTGGTTTCAGGAAAAATAAAGTTTTTTATATTGGAAATATTTTTCGAGAACCTCGCCTAAACGATATAGAAAAAATGAAGAACAAGTATAAAAAGCAAAAAAATCAACTTTTAGTGACGATAACTGCCGGCGGTGGAGGTTTTTTAAAGGGCACCAAAGCTTTATTTTCAGCTTTGAGTATAATTACAAAAAGGGTAGAACAAGATTTAGCTAAAAAAAACGGGAATTTGAAAAAAATTCGATGGCTTCTTGTGCAAGGGCCGTTGTTTAATGAGAAAATCGATTTACCGAGCTTTATTGAACCTATAAAATATGAAAAGAACTTACCGGAATTATTTAGTATTTCGGATTTAGTTATATCAGCGGCAGGGTATAATTCTATAAATGAGATAGTAGCCGCAGGCGTTCCCGCACTAGTTCACCCTTTTTTTCAAATTATGGATTCACAGGCTCTAAGGGCAGCTTTTTATAAGCAGAAAAAAATTATCGAAATTTTTAACGCAAACGATATAAGGCAAAGCGTGCAAACCCTTTTAAAATTATTACAACCTGAATATTTAAGTGAAATGAAGAGCAATTGTATGGCTTATACCCATAAAAACGGTGCAAAGCTTGCAGCCGCAACGATATTGCACAATTTTTTTCCTCAGCAGCCGGTAAATATTAAAAAAGTTGCAATATTGCGTATTAATTACGATAGCGGTTCGGAATTTTTCATTAAAGAAGAGATTAAAAATTTTAGGTCATATAAGCCCCTGTACTTATCTGCAAATATTGCTGGGCCTGATCGAGGTGAGGGCGATTTTTGTTTGGGGCGAGTAAGCGTAAAAAAATTTCAAAATATAAACTTACCAGTTTTTTCTAACGATTCGATGAAAAAATTCTTCCAAAAAATAAGAGAACAAAACGTTTCTTTACTACATGCCCAGTTTCTTACTGATTCTGTATCGTATTTACCTTTAATAAAAAAAGCCTCCTTGCCTGTAGTGGCGAGTTTTAGGGGTTATGAGTTGTCTGATCCGAGAATAGCTCTGTTTTCTTCAAGGGTTGAGCCGTTTATTTCCAAGATATTGGCTAAGTCGCAGTTTCAGAAAAAGGCGCTTATAAAGCAAGGGATAAAAGATGAGAAAATAGAGGTTATTTACGGAGGAATAGAGGTGGATAATATACCCTTTACTTTTCGGCTGCCAGAAAACAATCGAATAAATATTTTAACCGCAGGAAGATATGTAGAGAAAAAAGGTTTTGATATTACCATAAAGTTTTTTAAAAAATTTTCCAGGAAGCATCCCGATGCAAGATTGACCTTGATAACTGACAAAGAATCTACGCGCTGTCTTGAGGATTATTTGGATAAGTTGGGATTGTCAAAGTTTTGCGAAGTTAAAAGTTTTATGGTGCATAGCCATTTTATAAGAGAATTATTTCGTCACAACCTTTTTATATTACCTTGTAAAACCTCTTCTAGCGGGGACAGGGAGGGCATTCCCAACGTTTTGAAGGAAGCTATGGCTTCAGGCATGCCGGTAATTTCAACTTATCATTCAGGGATACCGGAGTTGGTAGATAATTATAAGAGCGGTTATCTAATTAAAGAAGGAGATTCTTCAGCTATAGGAGAAAGGGTCTCTTATATTCTGAAGCATCCAAAGGAAGTTTTTCAAACATGCCTTAACGCCAGGTTTTTAATTGAGAAGAAGTTTAATGCAAAGAGAACAGCTAAGTGCTTGGAGTCGCTATACAAGAGGCTCTCTATGCCGGAGTATGTACAGACGATAGACCAAGTTTTAGCAGGCGG
>CAZGLF010000115.1:0-2149 GCA_964526615.1 uncultured Planctomycetia bacterium | reverse complement strand
AATACTAACACATTCGATAGAAACTAAAGGCCTGAAAAGGCCTCTTTTTATGGTAGGATTAGCAGGGGATGCTTAAAATTAAAAATTATAGTCAGAAATGAGAGGAAAATGATGAAAATTTTAGTAACTGGTGGAGCAGGGTTTTTGGGTTCACATCTATGCAGGAGATTACTTAATAATGGTAATTCTGTAATTTGTTTGGATAACTATATTACCGGAGCAAAACGAAATGTTGAAGATTTAATCGAGAATAAAAATTTTCAATTAATTGAACATGATATTTCAAACCCTTTAGAGATTAAAGATGACCTGGATTGGGTATTACATTTTGCCTCTTTAGCCTCTCCTAAGCACTATCTCAATTATCCAATAAAGACTCTTAAAAGCGGGCTTTTGGGCACTCATAATTGTTTAGGTATTGCTAAGGCAAAAAAAGCGAAGTTTTTTTTGGCTTCAACATCAGAAGTTTATGGGGATCCTTTAATTCATCCTCAAAGTGAGGAGTATTGGGGAAATGTTAATTCAATTGGAATTCGTTCATGTTACGACGAGAGCAAGCGAGGGGCTGAAAGTTTAACCTACGCTTATATGCGCCAGCACAATTTGGATGTAAGAGTTGCCCGTATATTTAATACCTACGGCCCTAATATGCATCCTGATGATGGAAGGGTAGTATCTAACTTTATAGTTCAAGCTTTAAAAGGGGAAGACCTTACAGTTTATGGAGATGGAAGCCAGACCCGTTCCTTTTGTTACGCTGACGACTTAATAACCGGCATTGTGAAAATGATGGATATTGATTACCAATTCCCTTTAAATTTAGGGAACCCCGGTGAATTTAGTGTTAAAGAGCTAGCAGATAAAGTATTAGCTGCAACTAATTCAAATTCAAAAATAAAGAATTTTCCTCTGCCGGAAGATGACCCTAAACAAAGACAGCCTGAAATTACCAAGGCGAAAGCAATGATCGATTGGCAGCCTCAAGTCTCTCTTGAAGAAGGGCTTAGAAAAACCATAGAGTATTTTAAGGCAAGGATGAAAGAAAAAGGATGAAGGAAGAAGTGAAGGGATCGATGGTAATTGAGTTATTAAATTTAAAGAGAGAATATGCTTTTTTAAAAAATGATATTGATAAGCAAGTTAAAGATTGCTTATCTTCTCAACAGTGGATTTTAGGCCCCAAAGTAGATGAATTCGAAGCCAAAGCAGTTAAGTATTTAGGGGCTAAATATGCAATTGGGGTAGCTTCAGGAACCGATGCTTTAATTCTATCTTTAAAAGCTTTGGCCATTAAGCAAAATAAAAAAGATTCTTTTGACAAGAAAGATCAAATAATTACAACTCCTTTTACCTTTTTAGCAACTGCCGAGGCAATAGTAAGAGCCGGGGCAACACCGGTTTTTGTTGATATTGATTCTGAAAGTTTCAATATCGACCCCAAACAGATAAAAAAAGCAGTTAATAAAAATACCGTTGGCATAATTCCGGTTTATCTTTATGGCTTAGGTGCTGATACGGATGAGATTAAAAAAATTGCAAAAGAAAATAATTTATTTGTAGTCGAAGATGCTGCTCAGGCTTTCGGGGGAGGCGTTAAAAATAAAAAGTTAGGCACCTTCGGTGATTGCGGAGCCTTTAGTTTTTTTCCTTCAAAAAATATTGGTTCTTTTGGCGATGGCGGCCTGATAGCTACTAATAATAAAACTTTGGCCCAAATAATAAAAGCCTTAAGAAACCACGGCCAGAGTAAATTATACAATGCTTCATTTATCGGTTATAATTCCCGCCTTGATTCGATTCAGGCAGCAGTGTTATTAGCAAAATTAAAATATGTTGAGAAGTTTAACAAGAAACGTCAAGAAGTAGCTAAAAAATATAATCAGGGGTTGAGAGGTTTAGAGGATATTTCACGGCCGATTTATCCCAAAAGTTATAGCCATGTGTATAATTTATATACCATTAAAGTCAAGTTAAAAAGAGATAAGTTACTTAAACATTTGAATTTCAAAGGGATAGGAGCACGTCTTTATTATCCTGTTTTGCTAAATCAGATGAAGGCATTCAGGGATTCTCTCACTAAAGGTAAATTGAAGAATTCTTTAGCTGCCCAAAGGCAGGTTTTAAGCCTGCCATCTCATCCGTTTTTAAG
>CAZGLF010000114.1:0-2264 GCA_964526615.1 uncultured Planctomycetia bacterium | reverse complement strand
ACCCTTAAATAATTTTGGGTGTAACCTTTAGTAGAGTCTTTGAAATGACTCTCGGCGATCATTTGAAGCTTTTGTCCGATAAATTTATCAATGTATTCTTTTGAAAAATTATCTGCCATTGATTTTAAAACTTTATAACGCTTTCGAGTTTCTTCAGCGTTACGGATTTTTACTCCGGCTAAAGGTGTTTTTTCTCTTGGAGAAAAGGTAAAAACATGCATTCTCATCGGACGTACTATCTTTAAAAATTCTACTGTATTTTTAAATGTTGTCGCGTTCTCGCCAGGAAAACCAACCATAATATCGCAGCTGATTGCGACCTCCGGATTAATTTTACGCGCTTGCTTGATAAGTTTTTTATATAGAGCAACATTTTCTTTTTTATTCATCGCTTTCAATATCGAGTCGTCGCCATATTGAAAAGGAAAATGTAGATGCGGGCAAAATCTAGGGTTTCTTAAATACTTAAGAGTGCGTTCCTCCATGTAATAGGGTTCTATCGAACTTAGGCGAAGTCTCCCCAGAGAAGGTATTCTCAAGGCTTGGCCGATCAATGAATCAAGATTCAATTTAGGGCTTAAATCCCGGCCCCAAAGGCTTACATTAACTCCGCAAAGAACAACCTCTTTATGCTTAGAAGATAACCTTTCGATTTCACCTAGGACTTCCTTAATATCCCGGCTTTGAGAAGGCCCGCGAAGATAAGGTATTTTACAAAAAGAACAATAGTTACTGCAACCGTCTTGGATTTTCACAAAAGCCCGTTGGTTGGAAAAATTGCTGATATTTAAAGACCATACTCCTTTTTTGGAGTTTTTTGCGAGAGCTTTTTTATTGTTATTTAGAACAATATCGGCTAAGCCAAATTTTTCATCTTGCGCTACTATGTAATCGACACCTAATTTTTTTACGAAATCACGGTTCAAATTAACTAAGCATCCACAGACGGCAATTTTAGCTTTTGGGTTTTCCCTTTTTGCTTTTAACACTGCATCTTTAGATTTCAAATCAGCTTTTGCAGTAACTGTGCAAGTATTTATTACGTAAAAATCGGCTACCGATTTAGTAATCTTACATCCACAGGCAAGAAACTTCTCTTTTAATCCTTGGGTTTCGTATTGGTTGACCTTACAGCCGAGAGTGAAGAATTTGACTCTCATGAATAGTTACCTCATATAAGTTGCTCTTGAAACTCAGGTAAAAAATTAATTTTTGTCTCCATATATTCTTTACTCACCTATTATTATTGCATCAACATATTATGCGAACTTCGCCTTTCCTAATATTATCTATAAAATACGAAATTAATCAATAATAACGATTTATTATTGTCATCTATTATAATATTTTGAAATAAACAAAGACATAAAATTTCAAAACACGAAGTTCGTATATTAATTGCTATAGGTAAAAATGAATAGAAAAATAAAGTTTGACTAAAAGGTCAATTATGTTATATACTTTAAGTGTAAATAAACTAACTACCCTTGGGTTTCGACCCAAGGCGCGGGGCTGCTCTTAGAGTAGCCCCTGCTTATTTATAGGCTAGATAATGACAAAAACGTTTGTATATATTGACGGTTTCAACTTGTACTATCGTGGTCTAAAAAATACTCCTTATAAGTGGTTAGACTTGAAAAAACTTATCGAAATAGTTCTAGGCCCAGAACATAAAATTGAATCAATAAAATATTTTACAGCTTTAGCTTCAGGCAAAAAAGACGTTCAAACTCCCATAAGACAACAAACATACCTTAGAGCATTAGAAAAATATATTCCTGAAATCTCTATACACTATGGTCATTTCCTAACCAATACAGTTTGGGCACCATTAGCAAATCCATCTGATAGCCATAAATTTGTTAAAATAATAAAAACTGAAGAAAAGGGTTCAGATGTAAATTTAGCAGTTCATCTACTAAACGATGCATGGTTAAATAAATATGACTGTGCTGTAATTATATCAAATGATAGCGACCTTGCGGAATCTGTAAATCTTGTCAGAAAATACCATAAAAAGAAAATAGGATTAATTCTTCCTCCTAAGTGTCATCCATCACGAACATTAATGAAGATTGTTAACTTTGTTAAAGGTATAAGAAAAAGTACTTTGATCAAGGCACAGTTACCAAATCCTATACCTGACACCAATGTACATAAGCCAGAAATATGGTAAATAATAAGAATCTATAACAACTTGTTCCACCTGACTAAAAAGTTACGCTTTTCGGCGGGTGAATCCGAAATGTTATATGAAAAAAATA
>CAZGLF010000113.1:0-2356 GCA_964526615.1 uncultured Planctomycetia bacterium | reverse complement strand
GGGAAGAACCTACTGCTGCACCAATTGACTCAGCCAGCTCTTCAATCAACTTAAAATTCTTAGCTTCTTTTAAACCCCTACCTCCGGAGACAATTATATCGGCTTCGGATAAATTTACAGTGCTTACTGCTTCTTTTATAAAATCCAGAAATTTTATCCTTTTATCTTCCTTACTGTTATCAAAATCAACCTTAATTACATCGCCCTTTCTTGAGGCATCGCTATCTGCTTCCGGCATAACTTTGTGTCTTACGGTAGCCATCTGAGGACGATAATTAGGGGAGATAATCTGAGCCATTATATTTCCGCCGAAAGCCGGACGGGTTTGAACTAAAATCTTTTTCTCTTTGTCAATATCTAATCCGGTACAATCAGCAGTCAAGCCGGCATAAATATTTACCGCCACTCTAGAAACCAAACTTCTTCCGGTTGTAGTTGCCCCGGCTAAGATAACTTCTGGTTTATATTCTTTGACCAGTTTAACTATTGCCTGGGTATAATTTTCCGCAATATAATGTTCTAAAACCGGTGAATCAACTACAAATACCTTATCAGCCCCCCTTTGAACTAAACTTTGGGCTTTATCGCTAACCCCGCTACCTAAAAGGAGTGCTCCCACATAAGTATCTAAGTCTTTTGCTAAGACTTTGGCCTTTCTTAAGAGTTCATATACTACCGAAGCTATTTCGCCATCTCTTTGTTCGGCAAAAACCCAAACCCCTTTGTATGCTGATAAGTCTTGGGTTGTTTTAGATTCTCTTTTAATTTCAATTGCTTCGAATTTACAACTATCAATACAAGCCCCGCAAAGGGTACACTTATCTAAGTCTATGACTGCTTTCTTATCTTCTAATCTAATTGCTTCAACCGGACACGCCTTAATGCAAATTCCGCAACCAATACATTTATCCGCTATAATTTTAATCGGGCTCATAAAATATCCTTTAACTCACTAACTAGTTTATCTGCTGCTTCCTCGGGTTCACCATCAAAAATCTTACCTCCTTCTTTTTGAGGAGGGGTAAATATTTTAACTACCTGGGTCGGTGAACCATTTAAACCAATTTTATCTTCCTCGATCCCCAAATCCTGATTGCTCCAAGTAGTAATTTCGGCTTTACGGGCACTCATTTTACCCCTTAAAGAAGGCATTCTTGGTTCATTAATCTCCTTAACTACTGTAATCAAAGCCGGTAATTTTAACTCAACCAGCTCATACCCTTCTTCTAATAACCGCTCAACAACCATAACTTGAGGGTTTGAATCAAGATGAACAGTGTCAATCCTTCTTACATAGGTTGCCTGAGGTAAATCAATATGGGCAGCGATTCCCGGCCCTACCTGAGCAGTATCTCCATCAGAAGCCTGTTTACCGCAAATTACCAAGTCATAATCGCCGATTTTCTCTATTGCTTTAGCAATAATTAAGCTAGTGGCCCAAGTATCTGAACCGGCGAATGCCCGGTCGCAAAGATGAATCACTTTATCGATCCCCAAAGAAATTGCCTCTCTAAGGCAATCCTGAGCCTGAGGCGGGCCCATGGTTACAGCTATGGCTTCGCCGCCGAAACGCTCTTTAAGGCGCACTGCTTCCTCAATTGCATACATATCAAAAGGATTGATTATCGACTCAACACCTTCTCGAATCAAGGTATTGGTTTCAGGATTGATTTTTACATCGGTTGTATCCGGTACTTGTTTAATACAAACTACTATCTTCATGGCTTAATTGTTTCTCCTATTTATGTTCACGAATTAATCGGCAGATGAGTAAATGAGGTAGAAAATGAAACTCATATACTCTTTTGCTCTTATGCACATTCACTATTTAAAATACTATACAGAGAAGATGGTGTCAATACTGTTTTCCCTAAATATTTATAAAAAATATATTAATAGATATCGGTGAGCATTCCCAAAACCTGTTTATACTTCTTTTGAGTTTTTTCCACCACTTCATCGGGCAAGGCAGGAGCAGGCGGAGTTTTATCCCATTCTAACGAATCAAGATAATCGCGCACAAATTGTTTATCAAAACTAGCTTGTGACTTACCGGGCTCAAAAGACTCAAGCGGCCAAAAACGCGATGAATCAGGGGTTAATACTTCATCGACCAATATTATTTCACCGTCACAAATCCCAAATTCAAATTTTGTATCAGCTATTATTACTCCACGGGTTCGGGCATAGCTGGCAGCTTTATTATAGATTTCAATACTTTTAGCTTTTATTTTATCGGCTAATTCCTGGCCAATCTGATTTTTCATATAATCAAATGAAATATTTTCATCGTGGCCTTCTTCGGCTTTAGTTGCCGGGGTAAATAATGGTTGGTCTAATTCCTGAGATTCCTGTA
>CAZGLF010000112.1:0-2375 GCA_964526615.1 uncultured Planctomycetia bacterium | reverse complement strand
GGTGATACTTTTGAATTAGCAAAATCCTGTATCGATTCAGGGTTTTCATCGGTTATGATTGACGGTTCGCACCATGGGTTTGAGAAAAATATTGAATTGACCAAAAAGGTAGTTGAGTATGCTCACCCCAAAGATGTTACTGTAGAAGGTGAGTTAGGGGTTCTAGCCGGAATTGAGGATGATGTCGTAGCTGAAAAAACTACCTATACTAAACCGGAAGAGGTAATAGAGTTTGTTGAGAAGACCGGAGTTGATTCTTTGGCAATTTCAATCGGAACTTCTCACGGTGCGAATAAATTTAAACCTGAGCAGTGCACCAAAAATGAAGACGGTATATATGTTCCGCCGGAGTTAAGGTTTGATATTTTACAAGAAATTGAGAAACAGATTCCGGGTTTTGCAATTGTTCTACATGGTTCCTCATCAGTTCCGCCGGATGCAGTAAAGATAATTAACGATAACGGCGGAGCCTTAAAAGATTCAGTTGGAATACCGGAGGAGCAAATTAAAAAAGCTACTCAATCAGCAGTTTGTAAAGTAAATATTGATTCTGATGGACGCCTTTGGATGACTGCAGCAATCAGAAGGCATTTTAATGAAAAACCTGCTGATTTTGATCCCAGAAAATATCTTGGCCCGGCAAGAACTGCTTTGGTTGAGATGTATAAACATAAGAACCAGAATGTCTTAGGTTCAGCCGGTAAGGCTTAATTTAAGATTTGGTTTTTTGTTGGTAATTATATGCGCAGAAAAATAATTCTAGCCATTTTAGTCTTAAGCCTTTTTGGCTGCGGGATGGCTGAAACTATGCGTTTGTTTGGTTTCAGCCTAAAGCCTTTTAAGACTCAAGGCAAGATCTATGAAAAAGAAGTTGACCGTCAATTGTCTGAGGTCTTTGAAGATACTGTTGAGACCTTAAAAGATATGAAGGTAACTATTCACCGCAAGAATTTAAAGCAGCGTTATATTGTTGCTTTTGATTTTCATCATGCATATGGCAGCCGAACCAGCGCTTCGACCGAGGTTGCCGTATTTTTTGAAAAACTTGACTTTGAAAAAGGTTATCCGGTAACCCGAGTCAATGTTTCTTCACTTAATTATGGACTCTCAGAATTTGTCTCGGAAAAAATATTTCAAGCCTTAGCAGAGAAATAATAACTATTTCAAAAAGATATAGCGCAGGATAAAGAGAAAGCTAAATACTATTACCAGCGGCGGAACTTCTTTAATTTTTTTACCTACCAGTTTTAAAAGAGTATAGGAGATAAAACCAAAAGAAATTCCTTCGGTAATACTGAAAGAAAAAGACATTATTACGATAGTTAAAAACGAAGGAATGCTTTCGGTAAAATCCGACCAGTCGATTTTTTTAACATTCGACATCATTAATATGCCGACAATAATTAAAGCCGGTGAAATTATCGGATAAAGGGTGATACCTTTGCTTTCAAAACCTGAGGAGACCATTTGAATTAGGGGATAGAAAAAAAGTGAGAGCACAAAAAGAAAAGCAGTAATTATATTAGCTAAGCCGGTCCTGGCGCCCTCGGCAACCCCGGTTGAGCTTTCGATATAGCTGGTTAAGGTTGAAGTTCCCATAGTAGTTCCGGCAATTGTTCCTAAAGCATCACTTAAGAGCGCGCTCCTTGCCCGGGGTAATTTACCGTTTTTTAGAAAATTTGCTTCTTGGCCGATCCCAATTAAAGTGCCTACAGTATCAAATAAATCCAAGAAGAAAAAAGTAAATATTACCCCTAACATATTCCAACTCAGGGCACCGGCAATATCTAATTTAAATAGAGTTGGTGATACCGAAGGTGGGGAGCTAACAATTCCGCGGTATTTAGTTAAACCAAAAATTAAAGCTACAACAGTATTTATTAAGATGCCCCAAAGGATAGCACCTTTTATTTTTTTAGTTAAAAGGATTGATATGGTTAGGATACCAAAAAGAGCAAGTAGTACCGGCGGGTTTTTCAGGTTGCCTAAACCAATTAAGGTTCCCGGTACCTCAACGATTATTCCTGACCATTCCAGGCCGATTAAAGCAATTAAAAGGCCGATTCCAACCGCAATTGCATTTTTTAACGATGAAGGGATTGAATTTATTAGTTTTTCACGCAGGCCAAATAGGGCTAAGATAATAAAAGCTATTCCGGAGATAAAGTTTGCACCCAGAGCTATTTGCCAAGGTATACCCATACCAAGGCATACGATGTAGGCAAAGTAAAAATTATGTCCCATTGCCGGGGCAATAGCGATTGGGTAATTTGCCAAAAATCCCATCAAAAGGGTGGCTAGGGCTGCTGAGAGGCAGGTGGCAATTAAAACTGAGCCGGTATTCATGCCACAGACCGAGAGTACTACCGGCTGGA
>CAZGLF010000111.1:0-2461 GCA_964526615.1 uncultured Planctomycetia bacterium | reverse complement strand
TGCAGGGAGTGCTACCAAAAGCACAAGAAGCCTAGAAGAGATGATTACTGAAATTGGAATTGTAGCTGGGGAAATTTGGCATTTTTTAGACCGCTATGGCGAAGTAGAGTTGGAACAGTTAATTGAAGGCATCAAGAAGCCACGTGATTTGGTCTTAATGAGCCTGGGCTGGCTCGCTCGGGAAGGGCATGTTTTAGTCTTAACCGAAAAGGATACTTTTAGAGTTAGTTTACGCGAAAAAGAAGAGGAAGTTGTATGAAAAAAGGCGTTGTTTTAGTTATTGTTATCGGTGTAATGATAGTTATTTTTACTTTAGCTTTAGTTGCTTTATACCTTATGACCCAGGAATCACGCATCGCTGAACATAAGATAAGAAGGGTACGTGCTTTTTTTGCGGCACAGGCCGGCTTGATACATTCTCTGGAAGAACTAAGAAAAGGTAATGCGGTCGACGGTACTCAGGAATGTGTAGGTAGCGGCATAACCGGCTATCCACCGGGCGGTTATTGTGCTGATATCTCAGTAGGTGCTGTAGGCGCAAACGGGACTCGCCCGGTAAGTGTAACAGTAGATTACGGATTATAACCTACCAAAAATATCTACTTTTTACTAGAATATCATTTTAGTTGATATGTCAAAGGCAAGGTTTTACGTCGACAAAGGAAAAATCTCAAAAACAATCGAACTTTGCGATTCAAATTCCCTGCATAAATTAAAAAACGTATTACGTTTAAAAGAAAAAGATAGCCTTAGGGTCTTTGATGGTGTAGGGTCAGAATACCTTTGCGTTATTGGCGATATAAAGCCTGCTAAGGTGATAATAACCCAAGAGAAATTATTGCGTCAAGCACCTGAACCGGCCAAAAAGATAATACTTGGCTTTCCGGTTCTAAGGGAAGAAAAGATTGATTTCATACTACAAAAGGCTACTGAATTAGGGGTTTGGCTTTTTTTACCATTTATTTGCGAACGAGGATTAAAGAAAAATCCTCCCGATAAAAAAATTATCCGCTGGAAAAAAATAATACTTGAGGCAGCACGTCAATCGGAGCGTTTGTGGGCCCCACAGTTAAGTAATGTTTTAAATTTTGAAGAATTAACACAATTAAATTATCGGTTAAAATTTCTTGCAAAAAGCGATTCCAAAGACCTTCTTAGTTACAAAAATGACATTAAAAAGTCTAAGGAAATTTTCATAGTAATCGGACCCGAAGGAGGATTTAGCAAATCCGAAGAAAGTAAGTCCCTTGATAATAACTTTAAATTACTTAATCTCTCGCCAAACATTTTAAGGGTAGAGACCGCAAGTTTTTTTTCGGTGGGCCTGTTAAATTATTACTTAAATCAAAATATTTAAAAATAATGAAGGTTAAGTTTTTCACTCTCGGCTGTAAGGTCAACCAATACGAAACCCAAGGATTAAAAGCAATAGTGGGGACGGTTCCTTGGTTCGTAATGCCTTTACACACAACATCTTAGAACAGCAATAATATCACACTTGTTTTAAAGAAATATTTTTGTATTCATAACCTATTGGTGTATAATAAGTAAGATAACTAGGAGCCGTCCCTATAGACAAAAATGAATAATGGTGTGTTCATAACTTGTTGCTGCTCAAGGGTTAATATGCTGGAGAACCGTCCCCTTATGCTTTTGGCTTTTCAGTGCCTTGAGGTCATGGAAATATGCTGGCAAGCCTCTTATTAAACGAATCGCCTTGAGCGGATTAATTCCAAATATTACCAACAATCTATAGGCAATTCGCAGTATTCGTTTCATGTTTTATTGTTCCTTACGGCTAACATTCAAGCTCAGCGGCTGGAAAGCGGCAGCTTTACAGCCGCTGTAGTGCGTTGTTAGAGGTTTTATCCTCTAGATTTATCACCTTTATATGTTCCTGTGCAAATAGTTTCTATATGAGATAATCTTTCCTTGTTCTTTTCGAGAACAAATATTTTTTCGTATAAACTATCTTTATCCCATTTTTTCCAAGGTTTACCTTTTTGTTTCGCTTGGTAATCATATAAATATTCGTTATATCTAAAATTTTCTATTTTGGGGAAATATTTCAAACTTCCTACTCTATAACAAATTAAAGATGTCTCTGTAATATTATTGACAACTTTATATATACATTCTTTTTTGCTACCAAAAGCTTCTTTTTTTATGCTGTTAAAATGTTTTACTGTTTTTCCGCAACGGTTTATATTTTTCCTCTTGTTATTGGTATTATTATAATATATGGTTTTAATCTTATATCTTAGAAATTTTTTAGGATAAACTTTTGCAAATTCTTGTGCTGTTTTAGTGAGTTTGTCGTGGTTTGGATATTCCAAAACATCGCCATGACGTAATAATAATATTTTTATTTTTTTCATTTCTTAATTATTTACCTATAACATAAAAATCAGCGGCGGAAAAACGCATCTTTTACATCCGCTGGATTGCCTTGTTATAGATT
>CAZGLF010000110.1:0-2516 GCA_964526615.1 uncultured Planctomycetia bacterium | reverse complement strand
AAGTTTGCCTTTAGAGAAAAGGGAGATTCTTCCGACGCCAACACCTCATCAACCGGAGATATGAGCAAAAAAGCTCACCGAGTAGTAAATACTACTATATCAGATGCTAAAGGAGCATTAGTACATAAAGGAGTAAAGGGAAGTCTTCCTTTAGAAAACAATCAAGAATCTAACCAGTCTATTCAAAGAAGACTTCAAAAGATAATAGATTTAACTAAAGGTCTAGAAGCAGAACTACCTAATAATCTTGGAAATATAGATATCTATACCCAACTAAACAGAACAAATATAATCTGGGCTCAAACCTCACCTAGGGCACCACCAGTAGAAGGCCATGCCGGCGCAAGAAGAAATGCTATATACCTTATAACAGAATCCCTAGATAACCTCTTAGATCTAGAAATACTGCAGATATTACTAGAAGAAGTCATTGAATTAACTGCTAAACAAAGAACTCTAGCTGCTAATAAACCTTGGAACAAGGGGATAGCTTCTAAGGCGCATAATACAGCTAAAAACAGGATGAGTTGGTTATTAGGAGAATTAATAGTAAAAGGGAGGTTAGATTTTGATACGACTGTAAAAGAACTTTGGGCCCAAAGAACAGAAAAAGATGGGATATTTACTTATACTCCTAATAATATTGTTTCAAGGAAGGTTGGAAAATGGAGAGTAAGATTTATTCCGGCAAGAGTAAGTTACGATAGAGGCTCAGGAAGAATGGAGTTAGCCAAAAAATCAAGAACAAATAAAAAACCTTATTTTGATCCTAATAAAAATTTCAATGTTTTCTTAAAAGAAGAAGGCCCGGCAAGAAGACTTCTTGATTTAGTAGTTAACGGAAAACATATCGCTATTGATATAAACAAAAATCCAGCAACTAATACTCATATTCTCATAATCCCTGAACCGGAGAATAATTACCCACAAGAATTTAATAAATCAGCTTTAGAGACGGTGCTAGCAATAAAAAGTTTATCGAAATCGTCTCGTTTAAAGATGGGTTGTCATCCTTGGGGCGGATTAGCTTCAGTGCCGCATTTACATATTCAAGCCAGCTATTATGATAAACCTATTGCTTTAGAAAAAGCTCAAGAAAATCTAGAATTTAATGTTAGCCAAACAGATGTATCGACTTTAAGGAATTATCCGGCCAATGTAGTGGTTTTCAAGCTTAGTGATTTAGTTCAAAATAAGGATGTTTTCTTTAAATACCTTAATATATTAAAAGAAGAAGGAATAATATTTGTGTTATCGATATTTAAAGGAAAAATTTATGTGTGGCCTACAGTTGTAAAAGTCCAAGAATATAAATTTATGTGTTCAGGCTTGGGAAGTTATGAATTAGAAGGTTATGCATTTACTCATTCACAGGAATCTTTTGATGATATAAGGCCTGAGGATATTGAACATGAGATGAGAATTAGTAATATCGAAGGCGATAAATTTATAGAGTTATTAGAGAAATTAAGACAATCCCAAGCCAACACTTATCCGTTAAGGGTGCCGGATTATGTACAAAAAGAAATTCAATCAAAATATCAAGAAAATATTTTAACAACTGTTGATGCACAAGGTTTTGATTTGCCGGAGTCACCTCAATTTTTAGAAAATCACTATGAGTTATTGTTAAAAACACTTTCTCAATTAAAAAGTCATTCTCCGCGTGCTCCGCCAGCTTGGAAATTAGTAATAACTATTGATTTAAGGTTAACTAGAGGTTATGTAGCAGCATGTAAAGTTGATGAAGGCGTAGTATTTATTCATCCTTACTTTTTTAATCTTTCACCAGCCAGAAGATTTACAATTCTTTATCACGAACTAATAAGCCACCTATTAAATAATGAAAAAATAGAAGAAAAAGCAATTGAAGATACCAGAGAAGCTATCTCTTCTCTTTTTTATTTTTCATCAGGTGTAAGCGTTTACGCAAGAGATTATATAATTTCTTTATATCTTGAAGGCATGTTGCCAGAGGATATAAAAAGATTAAAATATCAGGTCCCCGAATATTTAAAAAGCGATTGGGTTTCAATTGAACATCCTAGTGTTAGATATTCATATGAAAGCGTTGGCCTGCCAAGATATAAGTCAGATTTAGTAGCTTTCTTACAGCGAAATATCTTTATAAAGTATTTTGTAAGAGGAAAAATCACAAAAACTAAACTTCAAAAGATGAAGATGAATCAATTACAAAAAATAGGGTTCAATATAAGAAGACTGGTTAATTTCCACGATCGGGTTTTAGAGTCTGAAAAAGTCCAAGTTTACAATATAGAATTTGTTAATAACTACGGGGAATCCGAAAAAGCAGTTATTTACTTGTATAATAAGAAAGCTAGCCTTACAGAAGATGAGTTGCCAGAAAATGTAGTTAGATATGAATTGGGTGATTACTTAGGGTTTTATTTAAAAAGAGCAGAACCAAAACCAAAACAATTGGATCTTTTTGATAATTTTAAGGGTTATTTTGGAAATTTATCAGATCAACTTATTAAGAAACTTACTAAAGGTAT
>CAZGLF010000109.1:0-2584 GCA_964526615.1 uncultured Planctomycetia bacterium | reverse complement strand
GGTTGTTTAAAAATAACCAGGGCATTTAATGCTACCAGAAAAAAAGGGAAAATAAAATCACTCAAAAACCCTTGAGAATCATTTTTTGAAAATAAACGTGCTAAAATAATAATAATTGCTATTTTAGAAAGTTCCGAGGGTTGGAAAGTAACACCAAAAATACTCAACCAACGTTGGGCACCCATAGCAGTTTTGCCGAAAAAATATACCGCAACAAGTAAAAGCAAATTTATACCATAGATAAAGTAGGCAGCATTAAAATAAAGCCGGTAATTAATAAACGAAAAAATCAATATCAAAACCCAAGAAATGACTATCCAGACAAGCTGCCTTTGCAAAACACCCTGGCCAACGAACTCTCCCTGTCGATGCAAGCTACTGTAAATTGAAAGTAAACTTAAAGAATTCAATATAACTATACAGATTATTATCGTCCTTATTCCGGCTAAATTATTAATTATTTTTCGCAAATCACGCATTCTACAATAAATCCTTTTCTTTGGCTTGCTTTAAAAAATGATAGGTAGCTTTAAGCGCTTGATAACTGGAACCGGCATTTTCCAAAAAAACTCCAATAGTATATTTTGGGCTTTTATACGGAAAAAACCCAACAAACCAACCGTGGGCCCGCCCTCGGGTTTGAGCGGTCCCGGTTTTACCGGCCAATCCTAAATCTAATCTATTTAATAAATTAGCTGTGCCTTCTTGCCAGCTAACTGTTTTTCTCAAGGTCTGTTTTATTAAAGAAAGTTTTTCTTCTCCAATATCTAAATAATCATTATCCTGGAGTGCCGAAAGTTTATTATCTACTTTTTTTAAAATATGCGGAGTGACTAAATACCCTCCATTAGCGAAAGCATTAATTGCTACCGTAACACCAAGTGGGGTAACATTAACGAACCCTTGGCCGATTGAAAAATTTACGGTATCGCCAGCATACCAGTTTCTTTTTAATTTTCTTTTTTTCCATTTAACAGTAGGGATAAATCCTTTTTTCTCATAAGGAAGGTCAATTTCAGTTAAAGAATCTAAGCCGAACTTTTTTGCCCATTTAGATAATTTATCTGGGCCCAGCAACAAACCTAAATTATAAAAATATATATTGCAAGAATGGGGCAAAGCTTGATACATATTCTCTTTTCCATGAACATGCATACAACCAAAGGTAGCTGGCCCTAATTTAAAACGGCCTTGGCAATCAAACTCTTTATAAGGATTAACCACCTCCTCTTCTAAAGCAGCCAAAGCCACTATCGGTTTAAAAGTAGAACCCATAGGATACATCGATTGAATCGCGCGATTAAGAAGCGGGCTATCTTTGCTGCGCAAAAATTTGGCTACCCCTTCGCCCTCAATAAAGTAATTTGGGTTAAAAGATGGAGCCGATACTAGAGTTATTATTTCCCCGGTTAAAGAATCCATTAAAATTATTACGCCTTTTTCCCCTTCTAAAACCTCACTAGCTACTTCTTGAAAATTTTTATCGATAGTTAGCTGGATATCTTTACCCTTTTTCGGCAACTGTTTTCCTAAAAAACCAACTACTCTGCCTAAAGCATCTACTTCAATTGAATCGCCGCCGTCCTCGCCTTTTAAATAAGTATCGTAATATTGTTCTAAGCCTAAAAACCCAACTCTTTCTAAAGGGCTATAACCATACTTCTTCAGCCGCTCATATTGAGAAGTTGCTTCTTTAACATATCCTAATATATGAGCTAAGCTATCAGAATAAGGGTAATATCTTTTGGGTTGCGGATTAACAAATATTGAATCCGAAAACTTTTCTTTTAATTCTAATGCAGTTGTTTTTTCAAGGTCAATTATTATATCCACCGGAGCAAATAAGCTGCGCAGGTTATTCTTATATGCTTTATTGATTGAATCTAAATCATAATCTAGGAAACCGCTTATTCTTTTAAATAATTCTTCCTTTTTATTCCTTATCTGATAAGGCACAACACTAATGTTAAAACTTGCTTTATCATATGCTAATTCAACGCCATTTCGGTCAAAAATCGAACCTCGGGTAGCCGGCAAAGGTATAAGCCTTACATAATTATTCTTTGCCCTTTGAAAATAATAATCGCCTTTTACTATTTGATACACTATTAAGGAGGTAACCAGTACTAAAAAACCTGCGAAAAATAACACTTGCAATAAATTTATAGCGCTATCGTTATTTTTTCCAATAATTTTCTTTTTTCTTAGCATAATAACTTTTGTTTTTACTTAATTTATCAGCCGATGAGATTGCACCTTTATTTGCTATTTAACTATTTTGGATGGAAAATTTGGGAATACTTCATCTAATAAATAGTCTGTTAAAAGAAAAATTGCAAAAGACTGAAGGATAAATATGAATGAAAACCAAGGTAAAAATACCCCTCGCTGAATAGAGTTATATATCAAATGCAGGGCCAAGACAATTAATATTATAGCGGCTTTTGCCACAACAGCATATTTTTTCTTAGTAACAAAGATAAAATATACTGCCAGATAATGCACTACAAAACATATCCCTAAAAACTCTATTATACTATATGCTTTTTCCCCTATTGTAACCGTATCTTTAAAATAGCCGAAT
>CAZGLF010000108.1:0-2725 GCA_964526615.1 uncultured Planctomycetia bacterium | reverse complement strand
TGGAATAAAAGTATAGCTTTTAAGGTGCATGAGACGGCAACTAAATTTATTAGAGAGGATTTTGGGAAACTTATCCCAATTTATGATTTTGTCACTAAAAGGCAGATAGGTTTTAAGGAACGAGAAACGGTACACACTGATGGCGATTGGCACAAAGGAGTTCAAGCTTATGTTGTAACTCAAACCCCTGAAGGGAAAATACAAGTTCTTATACAAAGAAGATCTAACAGTGTAGATATATCAAAATCTAAATTTGACCAAAGTCTAGCCACACAACTTTTAGCAAAAGATGGTGATAATTTAGAAGTTGCCTTAAAGAGAGGGTTATTGGAAGAGCTAGGCATAAAGGAAGATGAAATAGAAATAGCCCAGATAGGTGATAATGGTTGGTTAAGGGTATATAAAAAATACGAAGAAGACCCAAGTCTTTATAATAGAGAGTTCATTTCTTTATATATCGTTAAAGTTGACAGAAAGTCTATTAATTCCAACAATCCAAAGGTTGATGGCCTTGAGTGGGTTGATTGGGATGAATATGTAGAAAGAGTACAATCTCAACCAAAGACATTTACCAAAACAGCAAGATTTTATGTATTAGATCCAGTTGTACTCTCAGCCACCGAAGGTGCAATCCAGAATTTTATTCGTGGGAATCCAGTTAATGACTTTCCTTTAAGAAGAAATTGTTATTATAGCTATCCCGGTAATTATGACGTTTCTTTACCTATGTATAGAGATGGCTTGGTAAAGATGTGCGTTCACGATTATTCTGAATCAAAATTAACTACTTATTACGACATAGTTTCTTTTGATGTATATGAAGGTAAAGAATTATTAGATATATCAATAAGAGTTACCAAAACCAATGGTGAAAATTACATATGGAGACAAGGAAAGCTTACCGCTATCAATAAAAAAGCCGATAAGAGATCCTTAAAATTAATAACTAAAATCCAACAGCGATTCCAGGAAGAGCTAGCTGTAATTAGAGCAAATGCTTCAGAAGAAGAGTCAGATCTTTTCGATGCAATTGAATTGAAATTTATTCATAGTTTAAGGACTATCTGGTCAAGAATTATGGCTGGTGATGTAGTGCTTTCTGATAAGCTAAGAGTTTCTGAACAAGATAACAGGCTCAAAAGAAAATATATCCCGCAAGACCTTGTGATGATGGCTTTGCCTGGGACATTTGACCCTGCACACCTTGATCATATCGACTTATTATTAGAGTCTTTAGTCTATGCTTCAGCAAGGGAAAGAGGTAAGACTAAAATTTACGCAGCTTTTATTACCCCTGTTGGCGAAAATGCTCCTGGTCCTAACGGTAAACCTTGGAAAGGTGAAAAAACAGATTCAATCCACAGACATATATTAGCAGAAAAATTGACCGATATCTTCCAACCTTTAGTAAGAACTTCCCTGGTAAGCCTAGATTCTCCAGATACTTTTGGTACCGAGAATGCAATAAGACTTATCACATTAAATAGAGATAGCAGAAGGCCAGAATCAGTGACTTTCTATATTGTAACTGGAAGTGATACTTTTATAAGATGGCAAGATAACCTTGATATGCTAATTAAAAAATATCAAAGCCAAATGCCAAATGCAGATTTTAGAATTTTTGTAAGGGTTCATCCGGAAAAAGATATTGATGTAACCAATATTGATTCTTTACCTTATGAGGTAATTTTAATTAAGGATAGTTATCTTCTAAGAATTCGCTCAACGGGTATTCGCAAAATAAGAGATTTGTCATTATTGCCTAGAGAAGCTAGGAGTTATATAGAAAAAAATAACTTATATAAAAACTCAAGGTCTATAGACTACGAAGGCCTACTTAATGCATTCGCCGGTAACTATATACCAGTAATAGCCGAACTCTTAGCTGACCCATCACGAGCCAGTGAATTAGATGACCTAGTAAATCACATGAATGCCAGAAGAGCACTGGGAATGTTAGATGCTCTAAGAGTACCGGAGGTCCTATACTTAGAAGACCAAAAAGAAAACTTAGACATTGACCAGGCAGTAGAATCCTTAGCTAACGGTGAAACTGCAATCATCCTTTATGCTGCCGGCGAAGCTAGCCGTTTATTTAAATCTTTAGTTAATGCTGGCATAGTTACCGAAGAGCAGTTAAATGATTCAAAATACAGGATGTGGAATCTAGACCTTTATAATTTAGTTGAACTTTATAATAGTCTAAACTTAACCGAAGCTCAGATCAAAGAATTAGGCCTTGGTACCAGGACCCACTATGAACTGCCGGATAGATTAACCAATAGAGAAAGACTTGGTCCGCGGCATATCAGAGCTTATGTTGAAGGTTTTGAAAAGCTTCTGCGCTCAAAAGGTAAAACTGAGGCTCAAATCAAAGAAGCTAAACAAAGATTAAAATTTGCAGTAACCGTTAATGGTCAAATTATTGACGATGTTAAAAATGATCTTATAAGTCTAAGTGAAGAATTAGGCCTTAGCCCAGAAAATATGCTTATTATCCTCAATGCCTTCGACAATGGCTTTGTTATAAAAGACGGTAAGTTCGTAAAATCTGATGACCCAGCACATCATACTAATTATAACCACGGTTTTAATATTATAAACGGCAATACCTTAGGCTCCAATGTTCAAGGAGCCCCTTATAATTATGCCTATAATCCAGCAACTAAAAGATTTGAAGGTTTAGTAGATATAACCGGCTTCCAGTACTTAAGACAAAAAGGAG
>CAZGLF010000107.1:0-2773 GCA_964526615.1 uncultured Planctomycetia bacterium | reverse complement strand
CCTATCGATTTCCTTAATGTTATGAGCTATTTTCTTTTCTTCATTATGTACCGGAATTAATACTGAAAACTTATCTTTTGTATTTTTCATTCAAGCTTCCTTTAACGTATCTCTTTTAGCGGAGCTACAAAGTAAAGGCCATTAGTTGAAACTTCCAATAAAATAGGAGTTTTGGCTTGGTCATCCAAAAAATAAAATGTTATCTCTGACTGATGATAATGGCTTTTTTTTCGACGAAATATTTCAGCCTCTACTTGCCAAACGCCAAATTCTTTATCGCTAATATTTATATTTTCTTTAGTTATGTTTTTACTTTTCATCGCATAATTAGTCTGATTCGTATTAATGTTAAGATTAAATTTTTCCAGGTTTTCTAAATCGGAATTTCTGATAAAAAGAATAGCTGACAAAGGGCCATAAGTATTAGGCAATATAACTCTCTCTTCGTTATCAATCACCATAACATGTTTTTCTTGATCATAAAACACTTCTTTTTCATCATCGGGTTTATCTTGTATCTGGGCTTTATGTTTAAACAAAAAAGGAAGAAGGGTCTCTTTATCCAAATATGATTCAACACCTGCCTTTACACTATACATTTTATTTACAAAATCAGCCGGTTGAGCTTGAGCAAATAAATAGTAAACTTCTTTACCTTCATGATTCTTGATTTCTCCCTTAGAAAGAATTGCTTCTCCTACCGGAATAATACCGAAAAACTTAGGAGTAAACACAAAGGCATTTCCTTTTTTGTCAAAATTACCTTCTTTTACTAATCTTCGCAGGACTGCCTTAGGGTTATTTTGGCTAAGCTGATATATAATAAGACTACTTATAATTACAATTAAAACTAAAAATGTTATCTTTAAAATTTTCTTCATTCTGTCTCCTTGTTTAATGTTTCTAAAAATTGCGAATCTAAGCTTTCAGCGCCGGCTATAACTTCATAAACATCTATCGCCCCGGTTTTATAAGCGCACATCACGCCTTCCGGGCAGCTCTGGGGCTGAAAAGATTTAACAAAAACTAAACCTTTATTGTTTTTTATTTCTTCTATCTGCTTTATTTTATCGACTAATTCGCTTTGCAGATATTTTTGCTTGTGTACTATTATATACTTTACCCCCATCAACTTCAACATCGAAGCGGTTTGGTAATCAGAAATGTCGGTAAGTTTCTTTGCTAATTCATTAGGGTAGGTCCCGGGAATAGTAATATTGATTATCGGTTTTTTATGGGTAATTTGATAAAACTTATATATTTCATGAGGATTGTCGACATACAAAGGGTATTCGGCTATAGCGAAATCCTCTTTCTTTTGGCTAAGCCATTGATATACCGCTGGGGCCCTAGAAAAGTCAATAACTTTATATGGCGGCCAAGTCCAAAATTCAAAAAGAACTAAGGTGCAAATAACACTCAAAATCAAAATTCTATGAGACCTTTTGCTTATATTACTTAAGGTAAACTTTAAATAATAACCGGCTAACACCGCAACCGCAAAGATAACTAATATTCCAAACCTGCAATAAGCTCTAAACATCGGCAGAATTTTATACATAAAGAATGACGGCATATATATCTTAATAGCTCCTATTCTCCACCAAGGAGGCTGAGAAAATAAATAACTGATAATCAAAAGCATTATAAAAAATATATAATAAAAGTTATCCCGTTTTCGGTCTTTGGCTTGGTTGGACTTTTCTTTTCTGTTTTTATACTTTTTAAAACTAAAAAAAGCTAAAATAAGTCCTATGAAACCTAAATATAAAGTATGTTCGGTCGTGCTTAATCCATATAAAGAAGAACCCACGAATTTACTGGTTATATCCCCTAATAAAGGGTGGAAGACCGGCGGTAAAAAATAACTAAAAGGCCTGGCCGACTGGGTAAATAAGTCATCGAAAGATCTGCGATAGCTATTGAATATAGATGGTTGTAATTGGGTTTTTTTGCTATAGTTTTTAAAAATCGGAAAAAATTGAGGTGCTAATATTAAAAATGCGATTATAACAGCAGCTAAAACTTTCCCTGAAAATTTCAATTTATCTTGTAATTGAATTCTTGCATCTTTCTTCTTGGTTTTTATAAAATTGTATAACATAAAGCAAACTAAAGAAATAAGGCCAAGATATGCGATGGTATAATCAAAAGAATAAAGAAAAATTAAACTTAACAAAAAGAGGAAAAAAGAAATTTTGTTTCTTTTTTCTTTAAGATATATACAAGCAAGCAACATCAAAGGAATCCATTGAAAATAGGTTAACCCTATATGTTGCCAAGAGCGTACGAAATGTTGGGGAGAAAATGAAAAGATAATTGCTGATAAAATTCCTGCTGCTCTACTTTTGGTAAGGTATACCACTAACAAATAAGTAAATAACGCGGTCAGTAAAAAATTAAGCATTATTTGAATGTTATAAGCTCCAACCGGTCCAAATACTTTCGTTAATAATATCCTAAAGCCTAACCTTAAGTAATACTCTGTGCCGGTACCATGCTCTCTAAAATTATATCCGAAAGGGTGGCTAATTAAATTCGTTTTCATTAAAGGCGTGCCTTCTTCTAAAGCATTTGCTATCCTCCAATTATTCCAAACTAATGAATATGGTTCGCTAGTTGATTGAAACCCTGGAATATGATTATTAAAATTTAAAATTAAAGGGTATGTGACTATCAAAGTCAACACGAAAAATAAAGAAAATGCAAGAATGCTATTTTTTTTCATTTTGTTTTTAGATACTTACTAAATTTAGCAACTGTAACTGCTATT
>CAZGLF010000106.1:0-2855 GCA_964526615.1 uncultured Planctomycetia bacterium | reverse complement strand
TAAATTAGCAAAAACCCTTTTTAAAGCAACTCAATCAGTATTAAATAACAATGGTAATAAAAATTAATTTTTTAGGAGGTAAGAGATGGGTAAAGAAATAAAAATAGCATTTTTTGATACTAAACCTTATGATCGGTACTATTTTGATCAGGCTAATGAAAAGCATCAATATCAAATCCAATATTTCAGCGATCACCTAAAAAAAGATACTGCTCATATTGCTTCAGGCTCTGAGGCAGTATGTGCATTCGTCAATGATGAAGTAAGTAAAGAGGTGATTGAGACTTTAAAAAGTAACGGGACTAAATTAATAGCCTTGCGCAGCGCCGGCTATAATAATGTCGATTTAAAGGCGGCTTTTAAGAGTATTCATGTGGTAAGGGTTCCGCGTTATTCTCCCTATGCGGTGGCCGAACACGCTTTAGCTTTGATGATGAGCCTAAATCGAAAAACCCATAAAGCTTATCTTAGGACCCGCGATACTAATTTTTCAATCAATGGTTTAGATGGTTTTGATATGCATGGTAAGGTTGCCGGGGTTATCGGTACCGGAAATATCGGAAAATGCATGATACCGATTTTAAAAGGCTTAGGAATGAAGGTGCTAGCATTTGATAAATACCAAGATAGCGATTTCGCAAAAGAACAGGGTTTTGAGTATGTTGCACTCGATAAACTGTATCGCGAATCCGATATAATAACCTTGCATTGCCCCCTAACCAAAGAAACCTATCATATGATTGGTGAAGAAAGTATTGAAAAGACAAAAAGAGGGGTTATGATTATAAATACCAGCAGAGGCAAGATAATTAAAACCAGTGCTTTAATTGAGGGTTTAAAGCAGAAAAAAATCGGTTCAGCCGGTTTAGATGTTTATGAAGAAGAAAGCCAGTATTTCTTCGAAGATTTTTCATCTGAGATGATAAGTGATGATATCTTAGCACGTCTTTTGACATTTCCTAATGTTTTAGTTACTTCACACCAGGGGTTTTTTACCAGAGAAGCTTTAACTAATATTGCCGAGACCACCCTAGATAATGTTGATGATTTCTTTGAGGGTAAATTTTTAAAGAATGAGATCTGCTACCATTGCGGCGAAGACCCAAAAAAATGCCGGAAGCAGCAGGGGAAAAGATGCTTTTAAAAATAAAGTAAGATGAAAAATTTAAGCGAAGCAAAAAAAGAAGTTTTAAAAGCAAAAAGTATCGCTGTATTTTGCCATATTAACCCTGACGGTGATACTATCGGTTCGATGCTGGGGCTGGGTCTTGGGTTAGAAGCTTTAGGTAAACAGGTAAGCTATATAAGCTTCGATGAGGTACCGCAAGTTTATAAGGTTTTACCCGGGGCTAAAAAAATTAGAAAAACTTTAAAGAAAACTCCGGATTTAGCGATTGCTCTTGATTGCGGAACCAGTAAGCTTTTAGGCGAAGGTTATAAGTATTTTAAAAAAGCAAAGTCTACTATGACTGTTGACCACCATAAAATTCGTGAGCCTTTTGCCAAGGTAAAATTAATTGATTCTAAGGCAGCGGCAGTCGGAGAGTTGGTGTATTTACTCCTAAATACGTTGAAAGTAAATATCGATGATAAAATAGCCGAAAATATCTTAACTTCAATTATTGTTGAGACAAATTCTTTTAGGCTTCCAACGGTTAACCCTTTAACTTTTAAAGTCTGTGCCAGGTTGCTTGAAACCGGAGTAGATTTTCATAAATTATCTAATTGTGTTTATTGGTCAAAGAGCCGGGAGTCGGCAATGCTTGGCAGTATTTGCATGATGCGGACAAAATACTTAGAAAACGGCAAGATAATTTGGTCAATAGTAAAAGAGAAAGACTTTAAAACCTTTAATGCTAATGACCAAGACTTAGATGCTTTTGCTAATGATATGTTATCAATCAAGGGGGTTGAGGTATCAATTTTTTTCCGGGAGAGGGCAAATAATTCTTTAAGAGTAAGCTTGCGTTCAAAGGGCAAGGCTAACGTTGCTAAGCTAGCTGAGGAATTTTCAGGCGGAGGGCACCTTGATTCAGCCGGTTGCTTTATTAAAAACTCCAAAAAAGATATCAATAAGGTGCTTTTTGCCGCCAGAAAAGCATTAAAGCAAGGAGATCTATGAGTTTACTTGAGAAGAGATTCATCAGCTTCCCGGTATTTTTTATGAGCCTGGCTTTAATCTTATCAATTGGGATGTCTTTAAGCTTATCTAAAGACAAAAAAACCAATCAAGGAGATATTATGCTAGAAAAAGCCAATTCTAAAAACAGTAAAAAGCAGAGCCTTCTTAAGCCTTCTGAGAAAAAAATAAAAGAGATGCTTACTCCTTTGCAATATAAAGTTACTCAAAAAGATGCCACTGAGCCCCCTTTCAATAATAAGTATTGGGATAACAAAGAGGAAGGGATATATGTTGATATAGTATCGGGAGAAGTTCTTTTTAGCTCTAAAGATAAGTTTAAATCCGGAACCGGATGGCCTAGTTTTACCAAGCCGCTTGAGCCGGAGAATATTGTTGAGCGAGAAGATAAGAGCTTTTTTACTACCCGGACCGAAGTAAGAAGTAAACATGCAGATTCTCACCTGGGCCATGTTTTTAAAGATGGCCCGCCTCCTACCGGTTTACGTTATTGTATGAATTCTGCGGCCTTGCGTTTTATTCCCAAGGAAGACCTAGAAAAACAAGGTTACAGCGAGTATAAGAAGTTATTTTCGGACCAACAATAAGGTAATTAATTAATATTTTTAAACTAAGCTTTGGATAGTGCATCAAATATAGAGATAATTTTAAAAAAATTAGCCAAATCAAGATTCCGCTCTAAATTTTCATTAGGCCCAAAAGACTTTGCATATAT
>CAZGLF010000105.1:0-2862 GCA_964526615.1 uncultured Planctomycetia bacterium | reverse complement strand
TAGCCGAATATCAAGGCAAAAATAATACTTGTCACTAAATTCCTTCTTAAAGCTATAAAAATTATCCCCAGGAATAAAAATTCTACATGCAGCGAGAAACCTAAAGGTTTCACTATATCCAGGATAAACATTACAAAAAGCACAATAAAAAATTTTATATCGGTCTTACTCATTTAAGAATAAAAAGTTTATCAAAGAAACTTGTTTTAATGTTAAGTTTAACTTCGACATTCCAAAATAAATCATTACTATTATTGCTTATATCCTTTACTTTTCCTACCGGAATAACTGATGACTCCAGCTTAATCCAAACCTCATCGCCTTTCTTGACCTGATCGCTGTCTTCGATGTACAACAACCGTGCTCCGATCAGATCGCCTTCCAACAATCCAAAGCCTTGTTCACCAACAAAAACTGATAAATTAAAATTTGGATCGTTTACTAAGATTATTTTGGAGTGATTTTGATTTACTTCAATAATTTTTCCAACTAAATTACCATCTTCATCGACAACAAACATTGCTTTCTCAACTGCATTATCGCTTCCGGCATTTACTAAAATGTACCTTCCCCAACTTGAAGGTGAAAACGCAATAACATCAACCCCGATCAAATCAACCCCAGTTTCGCTTTTAAAATTAAGTGCTTTTTTTAAAGTCTGGTTTTCTTTTGTTAGTTGCTGGAATTTTTCTATCTTTAACTTTAAAGATAAATTTTCTTTTTTTAATTCTTCAAATTTTTGATTTTGTTTTATCGGAGTATAGCGAAATTGTCGGGAAAAGAATATAAATAAATCTTCAATAGCAGATCTAAAAGGGAGAAAAAATAAAACCAAAGCCAATATAATTAACCCGGCTATTCTGTATTTGTTTTTAGAAGGAAGATACAAGGGCAAGTTTCTTTAAGAATTTAGGTTCTTCTAAAATTTTACCTGTTCCAAGAGCTACTGCCGTTAGTGGGTCATCGGCCACAAAACAAGCCAAACCGGTTTCCTCAGATATCAATCGGTCTAACCCTCTTAACAAAGCACCACCACCACAAAGCACTATACCTCTTTCGATTAAATCTGCTGCTAATTCGGGAGGGGTTCTCTCAAGAGTTACTTTTGTTGCCTCGACTATCTCTTTAAGAGGTAATTCCAAAGCTGTTCTGACCTCTTCAGAGTTGGCTTTAATGAACTTTGGAAGACCTGTAATCAAATCCCGGCCCCTTACTTCAATTACCAACTCCTCATCCATTGGCCAAGCTGAACCAACTTTAATCTTTATTTCTTCAGCAGTTCTTTCTCCTATCATCAGGTTGTAATTTTTCTTCATATGCTCTATTATCGCCGCATCCATCTCATCACCGCCGACACGAATTGAACGGGCATACACAATACCACCTAATGAAATAACTGCTATCTCCGAAGTACCGCCGCCAATATCAATAATCATACTGCCTTGAGGTTCTGCAATCGGCAATCCCACCCCCATAGCGGCAGCTATCGGTTCTTCAACTGGTATAACCTCTCTTGCTCCGGCTCGGTTAGCCGAATCCTTAACTGCTCGCCGCTCTACCTCAGTAATGCCGGAGGGAACCGCTACTACCATTCTTGGGCCAATGGCTATTCTTCGAGGGTAGGCTTTCTTAATAAAATATCTCAGCATCTCTTCGGTTACATCGAAGTCAGCGATAACACCGTCTTTCATTGGACGAATTGCAACGATGCTGCCCGGAGTCTTTCCAAGCATGCGTTTAGCTTCTTCTCCTACCGCTAAAGGAACTCCGGTATCTTTATAAATTGCTGCAACTGAAGGCTCACAAAGGACTATACCTTCACCGCGTAAATAAACCAATGTGGTCGCAGTACCTAAATCGATTCCGATATCTGTAGAAAAAGTTCCCAGAATATCACTGATTTTCTTCAAGAATAAATTAAAAGGCTTCATAACAAATTTAATAATAGCAAAGCCCTAAGAAAATGTCAACAACAATTGTAATCTCAACCCTAAAACGCCTTTGCCCTTAATGTTCAAATACAGCTCCGGTTGAAGCTGATGTAACCATCTTGGCATAACGTGATAAATAACCAGTCTTTACCTTTGAACTGAGCAACTTTATGTTCTTTTTTCTTTTCTCGATCTCAAATTTTGTTAAGTGAACCTCAATTTTCCGTTTAGGAATATCTATGGTTATCTTATCTCCGTTCTTTAAATACCCGATCAAGCCCCCGCTGGAAGCTTCAGGAGAAACATGCCCGATACAAGGGCCTCGGGTTCCGCCTGAAAAACGGCCATCAGTGATTAAGGCCACATGCTTATGCAAACCCATACCAACGATGGCTGAAGTCGGAGAAAGCATCTCCCGCATCCCCGGGCCGCCGCTAGGCCCTTCATACCTAATAATAACAACTTGGCCTTTTTTTATTTTTTTTCCTAAAATGGCGCTCATTGCCCCCTCTTCAGAATTAAACACAATAGCGCTGCCGGAAAATTTTCGCATATCTGAATCAACTGCTGATTGCTTAACTACGCAACCATCTACTGCTAAATTCCCTCTTAAAACAGCAATACCTCCTTGTTTATGGTAAGCCTTGTTTAACGGCCGAATAACATCTTCATTAAAGATAATTGCTTCTTTTGCAATTTCCTTAATACTTTTTCCGGAAACAGTGGGATTTTCTTTTACTTTACTGAGCAACCTCTTTAATACCGCAGGTATACCTCCAGCATAATCAAGGTCTTCAATGAAATAATCTCCTCCTGGTCTTAAATTTGAAATATGAGGCGTTTCTTTACTTATTTTGTCAAAATCATCTAAGTTTAAATTGACTTTTGCTTGATCTGCAATAGCCATAAGATGAAGAACGCTATTGGTCGA
>CAZGLF010000104.1:0-2916 GCA_964526615.1 uncultured Planctomycetia bacterium | reverse complement strand
GAATTTATCCCGGAACCAATGGCATTACCTACAGCCATAGAAGCCATACTAATACCAACACCGACAGCAAATTTACCGCCATCGAATTCTCCCATTTCTCCGCCACCGGAAGAACGGGCATAAACATTATTAGTTGAAATTTGTGCAGAAATCATAAAAACGGCAAGAAAAACCACTAGGGCTTTTGTAAGAAGTTTCTTATTAATAATTGATTTCATTGGGCTCACCTCCCCTGAAAAAGGGTTTTTTGAAAGTTCCCCCTTTCCCCCAACGTTCCAATTTTTTATTCTTGCTTTATACTTCATAATATAAGAATAAAAATCCGGGCTACCCCGTTTGTGGCAGCCCGGCTATCCTTATATCCGTGGAATGCTAATTTGAGTTTTCCTTCGTAGGACCCGTGGCTTTGCGTCCCCTGATTACTCAGGATTTGCCTTTATTCTGTTCTATCTAAGATGCTTATCTTAACCATTAAAATATACCATATCTATTATAAGAATGTCAAACAAAAGGAGGGATTTTTTTGGTATTTTGTAAAGGTTTTCAGCGATATATTTATTAGGAACATTTTTCGTGGTGATTTTTAAAAACATTGATTTATTTTTTAAAAATGTCCACATTTTACTTTTTACATTTTATGGACATTAACATCTATAACTTACTACTATATAAAAACTTATTGACCTACTCCAAGTAATCCTTTAGTTACAAAGTCAATAAGTATCGGTCCGGCTACAATTATTAAGATAACTGGAAGGATACAAAAGATCAATGGTATCAACATTTTTATCGGAGCTTTCATTGCAGTTCTTTCTCCGCGGTGAAACCTCCGCATCCTGGTATCCTCTGAAAGTATTTTAAATGCTTCTTCAACCGGGGTTCCCATTCTATCAGCTTGGACCAATGTCCTTACAAATGATGTTACATCGGGTATATTTAGCCTCTTGGACATATCTCTTAACGCCTCTAACCTAGGCTTACCAACATTGATTTCCTTCAAAACAACAGTCAATTCCTCGATTAAGGGGTTTACTTTAACTTTGTTGATAACCCATCTTACTGCTGCCATAAAATCAAGGCCGGCTCCGACACATAAGGACAATAAATCTACGGTTTCCGGGAGTACCCTGACAATTGAATACTTTCTTTTTTTGACCTTCGAAGCCAGGATTAAATCGGGCAAAAAGAAAGCAACCAACGCAGCAAAAATAATCCACCAGATATTACTTAACTCAAAGATAAAAACTAAAATCAGGATTATAAAAAGCACTGCGAGTTCTTTCGAGGAGATAAATTCCGCCGGAGTAATCTTCCAGCGCACCAGGCTTATTTTGTTTTGCAGGGCTCCTTCGGATTTAAAGAACTTTAAAATAATCTTATTTAACGGAGCAAGGGGGCTATATATTGGAGATAAGCTAGAGCCTTTTTTCTCCTTTACCTCATCGCCGAATATCGATATCGTCTCAGAAGGCTTAGGCAATAAGCCGATAAAAAAAAGAATAAACCCTATTGCTAATAAACCATAAATTAAATATATCATATTCGTATCTTACCAAAAATTATTATCATAAAAATACCGATTAATTGCAAAAATACCGCGGCAATTAAGGCTAATCTCCCTATCTCATGCTGCCACATAACATTAAAATGGTTAGGGTTTATTCGCAAAACCACAACTACAAAAGCCGGTCCCAAAAGAGAAATTATTATTGCCTGCAAGCGGGCCTGCAAAGTTAAGGTAGCTATTAATTCCTTTAATTTCATCCGGTCTCTTATTGTATCCATAAGGCGGGCAAAGACTTTGGTGAGGTCTCCTCCGGTTTCTCTCGCTACTAAAATCGCTGAAACTATTAAGGTCATCTCCTCTGACGGCATCCTTTTATCAAGCCTTATTAAGGCTTCTTCTACTGAGACACCAACCTTAATTTCTCTAACTAATAAGCCCACTTCTTGGCTTATCGGCGGCGTCATCTCCTCAGCTAATACCTCAAAAGACTGGGTTAAAGTAAGGCCGCCTTTAAGGCAGCTGGACATTATCATCAAACCATCGGGAAGCTGGGCATTAAACTTAGCCCGGCGCCGTTTATCCATAAATTTTACTAAATAAAGCGGCACAAAAGCGCCAATAATCATAAATACCAGTACTACCCAGGCTTGTTTGGTAAAAATATAACTTAAAACGCCTAAAGCAAGGGGGATAACAATATAAAGAATAACCATAACCTCGCGGCGTAAAAATATAAACATCTCTTCAAATTGAGATGCGCTTTGTTCGGCTTGTTTTTTCTGGGCCTGGTCCCACTTTTTCAGCAGGAAACCGACGCCATAATAGGCAAGAATTCCAAAAGAAACGGCAAGAAGAATATAACCGAAAATTAGAGGGTTCATTATTTATAAATACTTATTTATCAGGCAGTTAACTATAATTAATTACTTATCTCAACAGTACCGCCAAAAGGCTCATATTGCTCTTCAAAGCCTAATGTATCCGCTGATTTTTTATAATTGCCCTGTATTTTCCGTTTCAAAAATACGCTCATCGCTATAACAACAGCGGCTACTAGCGCAAATAAAAGTGCGTAACCTAAAATTGCTTGAGCTTTATTTTTTATCATGATAGAACACCGTAATTATAGTATCTCCTAATCCATAGGAAGTCAAGTCCATACCTGTATTACCCATCTCGGTAATGTTAATCATGCAAGTTTTTTGGCCTTGTTTAAATTCTAAAGTTGTACCTTCCATTTTGGTGTTTTTAACCATTTCTTGAGCCTCAGCCGGAATCTCGGGAACTTTAGGGCAAGTAACGCAACTAGTTTGGATTTTTGACATATCATACTCTGAAGAAGCGATATCGCTTTGATCAGCTAAACTCCAGCCATATTGGGGCATTTTTTGTTTATAGAATCCGGCTAC
>CAZGLF010000103.1:0-2921 GCA_964526615.1 uncultured Planctomycetia bacterium | reverse complement strand
CCCTGGAAATTACATAAGCTGCATAAACTCCTGTTTGAGGCACAACGTATCTTTCAACAGATATATTTGCGGTAGGAAAGCCTAAGCTTTCTCCGACGCCTGCTCCTTTAACCACTTTTGCATTAATCGAAAACTTCCTGCCGAGAAATTCATTAGCTCTTTTGATTTTTCCTTCTTTAATCAAATGGCGTATCAAAGAACTGCTTATGACTTTTGTGTTTTTTTTCTTTTTCTTAAATATCTTTAATTTAAAATTATAATCTGTCTGGGATTTTTTTAAAAAACTTAAATTACCTTCACCGTCTTTGCCGAAACGAAAATCTTCCCCGACTATTAAAGTTTTTATTTTAAAATATTTAAAAATATAATTTAGAAAGTCCTTGGCTGATAAAGAAAGCAGGTTCTGATTTGTTGGCAGCATCCAAAGATAGCTTACCTTTAAGGATTTTATCAAGTTGATTTTATCATCTTTATCGGCCAGATAGCCTAAAAATTCTTTAGGGTTTTTATTTGAAGGTATCTTTTTTCTGGTAAGTATATCCTGGGGTAAAAAGTCAAAAGTAATAACTAAAGAAGGGGCTTTTTCCCTTTCTGATTCTTTTTTCAACTTATCTAATATTACTTTATGGCCGGGATGAATGCCGTCAAAAGAACCAATCGTTGCAACACACTCTCTCTGTTTAGAAGGTAATTTCTTGTAAATGACTTTCATTGATATCTTCTAATTTAACTGCTTCTGAAAGTTTAAAATTACCTATTCCCAAACGTAATATTTTTGTCATATGGGCCCCACAACTAAGCTTATCTCCGATATCTTGGGCCAATTTTCTAACATAAGTTCCTTTAGTGCAAGTAAGCCTGAATTCAACAAAGGGTAAATCTATATTTAATATCTCAATCGATGAAATAGTTATCTTACGAGGTTTTCTTTTTACAGTTATACCTTTTCGGGCTAAATTATACAACCTTTTCCCTTTTAAGCGCAAAGCGCTGACCATCGGGGGAATTTGTTCCTGTTCTCCTTTGAATTGCGAAAATACTTCTTTGATCTTTTCAATGTCAATATCCCGGTAGTCTTTTTTTTCTAACACTTCTCCTTGAGAGTCACCGGTTGAAGTCTTTTCGCCGAGTTTTAGAATCCCCATATAATCTTTATCAAAACTAACAAATTTTGAAAATGCTTTGGTGTATTTACCAACTAAAATTATCAAAAGGCCTTGGGCTAAAGGGTCAAGAGTTCCGGCATGCCCAACTTTTCTTGTTTTAAGTTTTTTACGCACCTCATCCACCACATCATGAGAGGTTATTCCTTTGGGCTTATCAACAAGTATTATTCCTTCTCTTTTTCTCTCTTTCATTTTATCTGTACTCATTTGAGGTAATAATCTCTTATTTTTTTATCTTCTTACCATTGGTATAGCGTTTTACAAAAGAGATTATTTTTTTCTCGGCTAGCTTTAAAGGTTCTTCTACGGTAGTGCCGCTGGCTCTTTTATGGCCTCCGCCCCCAAAAAATCTGGCTATGCGATTGACATCCACCCTGGAACGTGAACGGAAATTCACCCGGGTACGGTCTTTTTCTATTTTCTTAAAAAGAAGAAACACCTCTGACTCGCGTAACAAGCGCATTATCGAAAAAATAACCTCGGTAAGGTCATAGGGCTGCTCCTTCCATTGAGTAATACTAGCCCAGCAGACTTTTCCGGTAGAATCAAATTTTAATGAAGAAATTATTTTTCCAATAAAAGACAAATCCGATGGGCTGCAAAGGCTGTGGATATTATCATATATTTTATGGGGACTGATATTATATTTCATTAATTTTGAAACTATTTTGTGGGTTTCTTTATCAGTATTGGCATAAGTAAAATTTCCGGTATCGGTAAAAATCCCGGTATAAAGACAAAGAGCTATATTTTTATCCATTATTTTAAACCGCTCGCAAAGTTTGTAAACCATTTGCGCTGCTGAGCCGGAATTTGGCTCAACCCAATTTATATCCCCGAAATAAGTATTACTGATATGATGGTCAATGTTAATTATTGACCCTACATTGCCTAAGCTATCGGTTACCTTTCCGGCCCTGGAAGCATCCGAACAATCTAGGACCATTGCTACATCGAATTTCTTTTTTCCTAAAGAATTTTTTATTACCTTGCTGGAAGGGAGAAAATTATAAATTGAAGGAGTAGGGTCATTATTATAAATAACCGCTCTTTTTTTAAGTTTTCTTAGTAGGAAATATGTTGCCAATTCCGAGCCCAGGGCATCACCTTCTAAATTCATATGAGCAGTAATAAGGAAACTCTTGCTATATTTGATTTTCTCTACTATTTTTTTAATTTTTCTCTGACTCATCTTTGGAATCTAATTTTTTGATCTCTTCTATTTTTTTGTGGACATCGATACTATATTTTATAGTTTCATCAGGGAAAAAATTCAGCTGCGGAAGAGTTTTTAACCTTACTCTTTTAGCTAAATTACTCCTTATAACGCCCTTCATAGCATCTAAAATTTCTTGAACCCGGCCATAATTTTCCTCATTAAGAAGGCTAAAATAAACCTTACTCTCCTGGAGATCTTTGGTTGTTATAACCCGGGTTACCGATAAAAAATCTAATATCGGATCATCGACTTCCTTCCGGATTATCAACATAATCTGTTTCCCAAGCTCTCGATTGACTTTCTCCATTCTCAAAGACATAAATCGCTCCTAAAGTATTCCTTTTTTGCTTTTACAAGAAATGAAATTATAACTTAAACTCTCTCTTTTAGCAATGTTTTTTAGAGAGCTTGTTAAATATCAATTGAGCCTGACTCAATTCCTCTTTTTTGCTTTTTAAATTCTTATTAATTTTGACATAAAGCAATTCTTCCAAAGCTTTACTGTAAAGCACCTGAGGCTCAAGCCCCATCTGCTT
>CAZGLF010000102.1:0-2938 GCA_964526615.1 uncultured Planctomycetia bacterium | reverse complement strand
AACCTTCTGCTAACAATTCATTTCCTGTGAATAGCTCGCTTTTTCCGGTTTCGTGATCATAAACCTCATAAACTTTATCACTTGATCCTTCTAAAAATAATCTTTCCGCTAAAAGCCCTAGATTAATCGCCAAGCTAGTTGTCTCCCACCAACAATTGTTGACAAATATTATATTTTCATCGGAGTTAAACCTGGCTATAGAAAATACTCTATTATGATTGGTATCTAATATGTAATTTTCTCCGGTTTGTAAACAAGAGTGGCTATTGTAAAAATTTAATGCCCTCTCATAAAAATTCTCTATAGTTTCACCATATTCATTTTCAAAAACAATATGAGCATAATATCTCATTCTATCTGCTTCGAGATAATTATGCTGGCTAACATTATCTATTCTTATACGATGCACTTCTCCTTGCTCTTGTCGGTTATATACTAAGATTGCCCCTCTTGAAGTAGCAAGCCAACTCCAGATAGCAGACTTTAATCTGTGAGGTCCATAACTTTGCCATCTGTCCATAGTACGGTAGTAATCATGGGTTTCAATAGCAGATACCAATTGAGAACCTTGTGGCAGGTCACCGAATATCCAACGAAAATGACTATTTAATATTCCTTGGGTTGAAGCACCTCTTATGATTACATTTTCTAAATCATCATGGGTTCCTGAATCCATAGGAACAAGGCCTGACTTAATTAACTGGATATAGCCTTCATAATTTTCACCAATAAATACAAAATCCGGGTAATCTTTTGTAACTTCTGAAACTAAATAGACTAATAACGGATTTGCTCTTGAATTATCCCACTCGTTTACAACTTTAAATCCGCCGCTAGCTGCACGGGCCCAAGAAGTGATCTGGCCGAATAACTTTTGTTTACTTAAAAGCCCTTCTTCTGAGGGAAGCATCATTCCAAATCGATGGGCTACATCGACTCTTACACCTTTAACACCCATAGCGGCTAAACGCTTCAATAGACTTAAATAAGCATCAAGTACTCTTTTATCTCTCCAGTTAATCATAGCCGAATCATGCCACTCTACCGGAAAGCCATCTTCATGGTTTACACTACCATCGGTAGCAAATCTTCTTACAATTTTTCCACTAAAACCATCTCTAACCTTAACCATAGCCCACTCCGGCAAATCTTTGAAATTATGATTTACATGTGGAATAATATCCACTACTACTTCGATATCAAAGTCTTTTTTAGCTTTTCTTATCAATCTCAACAGAGTTTCTTCTCCGCCCTGTTCTTTACTGACAGAAAATCTTAAAGGGGAAAATATCGAAGCATCGGGCCCTTCTTGACCAGGAATATTTTCTGGCCTATCAAGCTGAAATATTCCCATAATATGTACATACTTATAACCTTGCTTTTTAAGTGCTGGTAAAAGTTTCTCAATTGTATTAAAATCTCCGGTTTCAGCTCTGCCTTGGCTTACCTTAGCAACATACGAATCATCGTAAACTCCCAAATATGCCGGCCAAGCTTGATAGATCATAGCTCCTCTTAAGTCTTTCTGAGAAAAAATTATTATATTTACCTTATCTTGGTCACAATATTCCCAGTTAGAATCTGGATCATCTTTTGTTTGAAGGGTTATATGTATTATCCCTCTCTCGGCGAAGAAAGATTTCTTCATCCTCAGAGAAACTTCTCTGTCGCTATATGCGGTTGCCTCTAAATTAAAATACCGTCTACTTTGTTGATGATTTGTGGCAACAACTAATCTCGCCTGAAATTGTGAAAGTTTTTTCTTGCTCTTTAAAGGATTAAAGGATACTGGAACAATTAAACCGTCATAAAATATTTTCTCACTCAATTTGGCGGCCCTTACCGTTCTTGCATCAGGAAACTCAAATGGTCTTTGGCTATTTATATGATTTAATAAGTTCTGAGCTTCTCTTTGAAGTAAAGAAGAGTTTTCCCTTCCTAATACCGCGGTTAAAATTCTCTTTACTTCATATTCTAAGTCTTTAGCTGGATTATCGCTTAAAATACCTCTGATTTTCCGCAAAGCTCTTAAGTTATTATTCCAATCATCAGAATTTAAATCATAAACTATATTATATAGGTAAAGGTATTTACTATATACTGCTAGTTCTCTTCTTTTATCAAGAGCTTCTTGCCAATCTAATACTATATCTGCCCTTACACCTTGGCCAAAGAAAGATACAACTTTATCAGTATCGGTTAAATAATCTATGGACCAATCAGGGGCAATTCTTACCATAAGAAGTCTTTCTCCGGCTTTATAAAATATATTAATGGTATTATCTTCAAAATAAATACTATCAATTTTTAATAAATTATCTTTAGTATCATTCCAATAATTATCAACTTCTACTCCAGCACCTTTGACACTCAAAGGCAGGTTGTCAGAATAAAGAATTTTTGTTGCTTCTAAATTAAAACTATTTTTAACAGCAGTATCTCTAACCGCCTCTCTCAAGATAGACTTTATTTTCGCTTCTCTATTAAGACCTTCTGCCGGATTAGTAAATTCCAATATTTTTGATAAGAATCCTTGATTACTTAATGCTCCCCAAAGATCAACTAAACCTAATTGTTCAAACAGTCTTTCTAATTTAAGAACAATATCTTGTGAACAGCGTTTTGATGCTTCTACTTGGGCCTTCTGATGTGAATTTGCCTTTAATTCGATCTCTTCATGTAAAGTTATTAATCTTAAGGCTTTTTCTAAATCATCTCCCAAAGCATTTGTGAGACGTTTTGCTAAAGTTTGTGAAGAAAAAACTATTTTTAATTCATTCTCGGTATCCATAGCAAATATAAATGGCTTATTTGTAGGGGGTGCCTTAGATGAGTAATTTATTACGTAAAACTTAACTGGCTTAGCTGATTCGGTTTGGATATTATAATTATTAAACTTAGATAACGAAGCAAGTTTATATTTTTTGCTTGCTATACC
>CAZGLF010000101.1:0-3134 GCA_964526615.1 uncultured Planctomycetia bacterium | reverse complement strand
ATGGGGTGGGTGACGGGATTTGAACCCGCGACCACTTGAGCCACAGTCAAGTGCTCTGCCAACTGAGCTACACCCACCAATTAATTTGAAATATTTTCTTTTTCAGTGTTTTCTTCCTCAGATTGGATTTCCTCTTCTTCGATTGTAAAAACATCCTTGATAGACTCTACCGCCCCCTTGATGGTATCAACTACCGCATCGACAGTGCCTTTCCCGGTATCTTCTACCTTCTCCTTTACCTTCTCAACTACACCTCCAATAACAGCTATCGGGGCCATCTTAAAAGCTTGGTTGAAGGTGGTTTCTAAAGATGAGAAATTTAAAGTTGGGGAATCCATCTTGGTCTTTAATTTGAAGTTAAGCTTAGATTTTCCATCCTGAGTTTTAAAGAAATCAATTATTGTTTTAAGGGTCTTGGTTTTAGAAGAAGCTTCTTCCTGTTTGGTTTTAATAAATTCGATTTTTTCTAAAGCTAAAGAATTGTCAATCGTTAAATCATTATCTTCTGACGTAATCTCTGAACTCAGCGATAATACCGCTGTTTCAACATTAAGGTTAGCCGGCTTCCAGAAAGGCGGATAATGTTGGGAAAAAGTTAAATAATCAAAATTATCGATGAGTAAATCAACATCCATATTTTTGTTGTGGTAATCTACCCAACCCTGAAGATTTAAATTGTTAGCCATTTGAGCTTCCTCCAAAGAGGATGAAAGGGAAGTATTCAAATCCAACTGAAATCTTTTAAAGTCCGGATAATTAAAATCCTTTGCTTTTAATTCTAGGTTCTTTAAAACTACCGCCACCGGACCCATCTCTCTTTTGTAGACTATTTGAATATCGGAATTTTTTATTGTTAAATCCTTAACAACTACCGAAAGCCTGGGACGCACTGGCTTTGGTCGTGGCGCTTCCGCAGCCTCACTACTATTTTGCTCTAAAGGCTGCCCCTCTATAGCGGCTAAAGTATCTTGGGCCATCTCTTCTTTTTCTTTCTGACCCATGACAATCCCCCGGTTAGGTTTAGGAATTGGTTTTGCAAAAAACGGGTCAAGGTAAATACCTTCCTTGGCCTTTACTATTTTGGCCTCAAGGCCATCAATATAAACCTGGTTCAAAGTAAGTTTATTGGTAAAAGGATTAAAAAATCCTATTGATATTTTAGCATTTTTTACAAAAAAATCTTGGGACTCGAATTCTTTAATTTCGATATTAAAAGGAAATTTTAAAGATAAAGAATTAACGCTAGCCTCTTTGTCAAAGTTATTTTTGATACTTTTAGTTAAAATATACTTGCCGTTTGAATTTATATAGATGAATAAAGCTCCGTGCAGTAAAGCTATAATACCGATAACTATTATCAGAAAAATAAATAATTTTTTTAACATAGTAACTCCTTATTTTAATTAAATTAATACGTGCCCGGCAGGAATCGAACCTGCAACCCTCTGCTTAGAAGGCAGATGCTCTATCCGATTGAGCTACGGGCACAGCACTATTTATAAAAATTGGTCGGGAGGGTGAGATTCGCAAACAATCTTGACGAAGTCAAGACACATGGCTTACCCTAACTCCCTATTGTTTTAGAATAATATATTAGGTTCTCGATAAACGATAACCCTCCACACCAAATACTATCTCAAACAAAGAACAAATTACTATCGGGAGGGTGAGATTCGAACTCACGATCTCATGGTCCCAAACCATGCGCGTTAAACCAGGCTACGCTACCTCCCGGAAGTATCTTTTTTAGATCTTAGCTGGTATATTAAAAAGATTAAATTTATTATACTTAGTTTTTCCTTGCTGTAAAGGAATTTTCCAATACAGGCTCTTGTTATATTATTTATTATTTTTGGGGTAAAAAGGGCAGTCCTTAGCATCTTCAGGGCAATATCTAAGCAATTTACACTTTGGACCGGCAAATGAAAACATCTCAGGAAGAACTTTTTTACAAAGAGTTAACATCCTTAAAGCCAGGGCTCTTATCTCCCATTGGGCCCGCAAGCAAAGCCTTTCTGAGAAAAAATGAAGCAACTCCCTTACATTCATAGTTATGACAATCTTGGTTTGACTTGCCTGGGGAAGAATAAATCTTAAATCCTGATTTATCTTTTCTCTATCGAGGTTTGAATTTTCTTCTAAAATCTGCTTTAGGTCCTTGTAAGAATTCCTAATATACTCAACGGTTTCTAAAAACTTTTTTTTAGCTTTTTTATTTTTTGTAATAGCCGGCGGAATAATAAATTCGAAATTATCCATGCTGACATAACGCTGGCTTTGTTGTGAATATGACGCTAAACGATGCCGGACCAATTGATGAGTGCAAACCCGAGAAATCCCTTCAGCTGCAAAAGTAAAACTTACATGCTCAAAAGGCGAAAGGTGCCCTCTTTTGACCAAGTGGCTTAGGAAGTCCTTTAATTTTTTTGGGGATACCTTTTTTTTAGCGTTAAATATTTGATTTGCTGAAAGTTTAGAATAACATTGTCGAGCTGCAGAATATATGACTCGGCGAGGATTTTCGGTATGTGAAATTAATTTAACTTCCATTAATGCATTTGATAATTAGGCTGTCTCTTTAGCAGTCTTTGTTTTAGCAAGAAAAAACTCATAAGCACCAAAGAATGCTGCTACATATAAAAAGTTCGACACAAGAGACATTCTAAAGAACGGAAGGGCATAGATAAAACATTGTACCAATCCTCTGGCAGTGTGAGGATACCAACCCATAAGCCAGACACCAAGATTAGTGATTATAAAAAACAACACTGAGCAAACAAGTGTATAAACAAAAGTTGAAACCAGCCCTTTTCTTTTTTTTAGCTCCCTTCCCAGAAAATAAATAATTAATATCGAACCCCAGGTAAATACTACAGTACCATGAAGGCCGATGATCAAATCAGAAAGGATATATATACCTAAGGGAATTAGGTAACCGTGTTTCTTATTAAGATAGACTCCGGAAAATAAGGCTACTGCCGCCAAAGGGGCAAAATTTGGAATATGCGGAAAAAGCCGCATAAAAATACCTAAAGTTATAAATATTATCGCCAACCACATAGCAATTTAAATTTAACAGATAAAAAATATTTGTCAATACTAAGTTTATATCTCCTATCTTATTTTTTATTTTT
>CAZGLF010000100.1:0-3383 GCA_964526615.1 uncultured Planctomycetia bacterium | reverse complement strand
AAATCAAAAAAACAATGCTATTTTTTCTCATCGTAAAATATTTCCTTTCGCATTAATTCTATTATTTTGCCTATCACACCAACTGCTAATATTAAATAAGCAATACTTGCTATTAACTCAGCAAACCAATCAAATTCTAAAAGTATAAAAAACAGACTAAAAACAAATAAACCCATAAAAGAAGAAACACATATAACAAAATAACCTTTACTTAATAACCAATCGCAGGCTTTAAGCAATCTTTTCGCATAAACGGATTTGATGAAATTATTTAGCTCTGAAGCCCTGTTTTGCCTGGCCAACTTTATTTGATTCCTTAGGTCTTTCATGCTTTTAATCTGTTTTTTAATAAAAGATTTCAATATTAAAATCGTACAAATAACTAGACCGGAAAATACCATGAATACAAAATGAAAGACCACAAAATAGTTATAAGAAATAACTATCCTTACATCTAAATCCGTAACAACAAAATTAGGAACGACTAGGTTAAAAAGAGTCAATAAAATATTTGCTGGTAGTAAAATCCCGGCAATATATCGATATATTTTTTGGGTAGGGAATATAAATATATTGTTTAGTAAAAGTTTTGCGAGAAAAATAAAAATTCCAAAAACAAAAAGTATCAATATTGCAGATAAACATCTTTTTTGTCCTTTAAATATGTGGTTATCGGGAAATAGTATAACTATCCTATCATCATATGACTTGCGATAATTGTATAAACGAATATCTAAATCTTCTTTTAAAATTTCATTAAAACTTAACTTTAATTCATTGTTCCCACCATTGACAAATTCTTTTTCGATAAATATATAATAAGTCGTTATCACATCACTTCTTTCGCTTTTATATGCGCTTATTGGATTCGTGTTGAATGAAGCTTTTTCCAAAGATTTTTTTTCCGGGACCTTTAATTTTAGAAATAAGCTCTCCTTATGCTTTAAATTATAATTTAAAGCAACCTTACTTATTGCATTAGTTTCCAACATTATTTCCTTAGTAAAGAGTTCTCCCTCAACGTCGAAAGCCATTCGATAGTAAAAAAATCCCGATATCAGCAAAACTACTATTAACGGCATTAAATACTTCTTATCTTTTATCTTCATCTTCCTCTTCCTTAATCTATTTTTTAGCATGTGCATATATAATCCAGGTTATAGATAAAATAAAAACTAACAATGAGACTACTAACCCAAAATAAAAAAGTATCTGAGGCCAAAAGCATATGGTTAAAGTAAAGTTTTCTCCAGATTTTATTGTTTGAGAGTCAATATACCAGGCATTAGCATATCCATTAGCTAATCTATGTTCTAGGTTTAATGGTTCTTTTGATAGATAGCTTATATCTTTTATCTGGAATCGACTTTCATAGCTAGCCTCTTTTACATTATTGTTTGGATAGGTTTTTATGATCTGGGAAAAATCTTTTTCTTGACCTTGATATATTTTCCATTGATTATGGAAACTCTCACTAAAAATTAACCAAAACGGATTTTTAGCTTCTTCAATTTTTACTATATATTTGGTTGGATTAACCTTTTTAAAGGTAATTTTAGGATTATCGTTATAATTATTCGATGATTTTGTGATTTTCCATTCGTTATCAATAAGATTTAGCTGATCAATATTGATTGTTTCAGACAGGTTTTGGTTTTGTTCTTTAAAGAATAAGGCTGGAGAATTGTTGATATAGTTAGTGTCAATTAAATTGGTTAAAGAGTCAATGCCATTATTAACTAATAATGCTGAAGTGGATGGATAAATGTGCGGCAAGAAGTATTCCGGTTTAACTTTATAAACATCTACCTGGCCAAATTCTTTTACTTTATGTATAGCTTTAACTTGAGGCAACAATCTCTCTATTTTTTCAGCAGCAATAGCCTTAAGTGCCTCTTCGTTCATATCCTTTCTTACCAAAAAGTATTTAGCATTAACTAGTCTTAAGGCTTTAGAGAAGTTTTGGGGTTGATTTAATAAAACATCTTTAAAGGCGATATTTAAAAAATCCCGGCCAACCACACTTGATCGGTATTGGCTAATGACCGGGCGCATAAATAACATACGCATAAGGCTGCGATTATCACCTAAGTAACCGTGTTCCCACTTATACCAAATACTATCCCCAGCTGAAAACGGCATGACAACTATTCGGTAATCTTGTTGATCCTGATTTATGTATTCGGCAGCATCAAGCCAATAATCCGGTACCTTTGTCTTTGTGGTGGGGATTTTTTCTGTTGTATGCAGCTTATTAGAAAGATAGCCTTCGTAAAATGAAAAAACATCGCCGCTGAACATCGGCCAAACGCTAACCCCACATAATAAAACTATAATTAAACCTGCGACAAGGTTACCTAAAATCTTATTCTTTATCATCCTCCAGACACATAATATTCCGGCAGCAACTAGAAAAGAATAACTGAATGCTATTATAAGGCCGAATTTCCCGAAAGGATTTCGGAAGGCTTTGAAAAAAGGAATATTTAAAAACATCCATTTATATAACCAAGCTCCGGGGAAATTTAATCCTTTGGTTAGGAATAATCCTCCCAACAAAAGCAAAATAAAAAATACTATATTCTTGCTACGTTTATAACAAAACGCACCTACACCAGCCAACACCGGTATTAAAAACTCAATTAATCCCGGATGGTAATTTACCCCGTACCACCGAATAGTAGTATTATCGATCAAGCGTAATATATATAACAAGGGTGTACGCATGCTTATTGCTTTTAGAGTCTGTAAAGGATTAAGTGTTGAGGCTCGGCTAAGAGTTTCGAAAAGACTTGAGAGAAAAGGCAAAATATTCCAAAAATTAATACCTAAAGTCAAAAATAATGCTAAAAGAAAATAAGGCCAGGATTTAAAGTTTTTATTAAAAACCGAATAAAATAACGCAAATAAAACTGCCGGCAAAAATAAAGCCATCATATAATCTGGACCAACCGGCATAAAAAGTATAGTTATCAACGAAAGAACAAAAACCTTGCCAAAAGACGGCCTCTTAACTATTTTTACAGTAGCCAGAAAAAGAGCCGGCAAAAATGCCAGAGCAAATATTGCATGGGTATAACGGTGCCAAATGTGCATTGAGTAAGGATTAAGGATATAAAATATTGCTCCCAATAAAGCCAGTAGCTTTGGATTCTTTTTATCGATTTCTAATTCTAAGGCTGAAAAATAGACACAGATACTTGATATAAAAAATATCCCTGCAAAGAATAAATATTGTCTCAATAACACACCGATATCTGCAAGGTATAAATTTGAAGTAATAAAATAATAAGGTAAAGAAAAGAATTTATGAACTTGATTTGCCCCCATATAAAAAATGTCTCTCCAAGCATATTTTGCGATTTCGAAAAGTCGGAAATGAT
>CAZGLF010000099.1:0-3389 GCA_964526615.1 uncultured Planctomycetia bacterium | reverse complement strand
AACAAAAGATTGCCATTAGGTGAGATTTTTAACATAGAAATTACCGGGGTAAAAAATAATAAATTAACCGCCTCGGTACTGTCATAGTATAATATGCGCTTAAATCTTTTTATTGCAAAAAGTACAGCCGCCTCCCGGCGTGGAGCTGATTCACTCATAAAGAAAGGGCGGGTTAAAGTTAATGGCGAAAAAGTTTTACAACCATATCATGAGGTCAAAGAGGATGATTCAGTTTGTTTTGATGGTGAAAAACTTAATTTAAAAGAACAAATTTATTTAATATTCAATAAGCCCAAGGGTGTAACCACAACTACTAAAGATAGATTTGCCGAGAAAAAAATAACCGATTTTTTTCCTGAAAGATATAGCGGAGTTTATCCAGTTGGAAGGTTGGATAAGGATTCACATGGATTGATCATTTTAACCAATGACGGAGATCTTTGCTATGAGCTAACTCATCCAAAATTTGAGGTAGAAAAGGAATACCTAATTTACTTTAAAGGTGAGGTTAAAAAAAGTATCATCGAGAAGGCTTGCTCCGGTGTGGTTGATGCCGGTGAAACACTAAGGCTGAAACAATGTAAGATTTTAAAAAAAACTCACAATTCTGGTGTCTGCAAAGTTCTGGTTGGCGAAGGAAAAAAAAGGCATATTAGGCGGCTTTTTAAAGCTTTAGGGCTTGATGTTGTTGATTTACAAAGAGTGCGAATTGGGCGTTTGAATTTAGGCGCTCTTGAAGCAGGTAAATATAAAAAAGTTGAAAAAGATAGGATAAGAAGGCTGATTTTTCTTGAAAAGTAGGAAAAAAATGTTAGTATAAAAACTTATGAATAAAATAAGTGTTGTAATTATATCGAAAAATGAAGCTTCACGAATCAAAGAGTGCTTAGAAAGTGTTTATGGCTGGGCAGGAGAAATTATTTTGGTTGACGATGAAAGCAGCGATTGCACCCGTCAAATAGCAGCTGATTATGCCGATAAGATACTTATTAGAAAGATGGATATTGAGGGCCGCCATCGTAATTGGGCCTATTCTCAGGCTGTGAACCCCTGGGTATTGAGCTTAGATGCCGATGAACGGCTTACCCCAGAATTAAAGGCGGAAATTGATACGGTTTTATCGGAAAATCTTCAGGAAAACGCATTTACTATACCGCGTAAAAATTTCCTTGGGGACTATTGGCTTCGATATGGCGGACAATATCCTTCGCCGCAATTAAAACTTTTTAAAAAAGCCAAATTTCGCTGGGAAGAGGTTGAGGTTCATCCTAGGGCCTTTCTCGATGGCGAATGCGGCCATCTAAGCAAGCCCTTGCTGCACTATACTTATCGAGATTTTGGCGATTTTTTAAAAAAGCTGAATAATCAAACTACATTGGAGGCAAAGAAATGGCTTAAGGTTTATCAGGAAAATCCCAAGAAAGCTAATTACAAGATGAATCTACTGCATGCATTCTGGCGTTATTATGACCGTTTTTTTCGGGCTTACATTAGAAAACAAGGTTGGAAGGATGGATTCAGAGGGCTTATATCGGCGTTTTTTGGCTCGTTGTACCAGATAATTTCCTACGCTAAATACTGGGAAATGAAAAAAGATCTAAATAATATAAAATAAATGAAGGTTGTTTTTATCGATCGAGATGGTGTTATAAATGAATTTCCGGGAGCCCATAAGTACGTTACTAGTTGGCGGGAGTTTCGCATTTTGCCGGGAGCAGTTGAGGCGATACGCAAATTAAACAGTTTTGGTTTTGAAGTTTTTATCGTATCTAATCAGGCTGGAGCAGCCAAAGGTCTTTATAGCGAAAAAGATTTAAAAGATATAGACAAGCGCCTTCTTAAAGCATTAAAAAAACATCAGGCAAAAGTTAGGGGCATTTATTACTGTATGCACCGGAATGAAGATGGCTGTGATTGCCGCAAGCCAAAAATTGGATTACTCACTAAAGCTTTAACTGACTTTAAAATAAAACCCCAGCTTAGCTTTTTTATCGGCGATTCTTTTATCGATATGGAAACTGCAAAAAGTTTTGGGGCGAAATCAATTTTAGTCCTATCCGGCCGTGAAAAGCTCTCGAATCGTTCGAATTGGAAATTTGAACCCGACTATGTATTCGACAACCTTTTAGTGGCAGCAGATTATATTTGCTCTAATTATGGCTAAAATCTTAATTACCTATGCCAGTTTTGGGCAGGGTCACAAAAAAGGAGCCCAAGCTTTAAGTCAATATCTTGGAGCTGAGGCAATTGATTTATTAGATTTTTCTCATTCTTTTCTAAAAAAAATTTGTGTTTACATTTATCAGGGTGTAACCCAAAAACAATTATGGCTCTGGAAGCTGCTATTTAATTTAGCAAAAAATCGTTTTATCTATCGATTTTTAACTGGAGCGCAAAATTTAATTTTTAAATCTTTCCTTAGGTATCTTGAGGAAGTTAATCCTGACATAATAATATCGACCCATTTTTTCTCTTCAGATTTAGCGGCGCTTTATAAAAAGAGAAAAAGTATAAAGCTAATTTGTGTAGTTACTGATTTGCGAGCCCATCCGATTTGGGCCAATAGCAAGATAGATTACTATTATACGGCCTTAGAGGAAACCAAAAAAGATTTGATAAAATGGGGGGTCAAATCAAACAAAGTACAAGCTGGCTATATTCCAATACGTAGCGGATTTACCGAAAAGCCTGACCGTCAAGAGCTGCTTAAAAAATTTTCCTTAAAGGATAAACCCACAATAACATTTGTCTCTTCTTCGCGCGGAGATTTTAAGCTTTTACCGGGTGAAATTAAGAGCCTTCTTGGAAACTTTAATTTATTTGTGGTCTATGGAAAAAATAAAAAATTAAAAGATTTTCTAGAAACGATATCAGATGAGGGGTTAAGGTATTACTCTTTTTATGAAAGAATATGGGAATTGTTTAGCTTGAGCGTAATTATTGTCGGCAAGCCGGGGGGTCTAACAGTGTTTGAAGGACTATATAAAAAGAAATTTTTTGTATTTACCCAATATATACCCGGACAAGAAGAAGAGAACATGGATTTATTGGTTAATTTTAATTTAGCCAAATTTGCTAAAACTCCTCAAGAATTCAACGCTGCCGTAAGTTATTTTACGAATTTATCGTCTGACCCAAATCATAATTACCCAATTGAGCTTAAAAGTCTAGGGGAGCCGATTAAAAATTTTATAGCGAAAGATTAAAGATGAAAAGAATTGCTAAAGTCACTATTCCAATCAATTTGGAAAAAGAATTTGACTATCAATACTCTCCAGATAGCGGTAGTATTGGGCCCGGACAACGGGTTTTAGTCGATTTTAACAATCGTAAAAGAGTGGGTTTGATATTAGATACTGCTGATTCCTCACGATTTAAAAAGTTAAAAT
>CAZGLF010000098.1:0-3589 GCA_964526615.1 uncultured Planctomycetia bacterium | reverse complement strand
AGCTTACCCAAAATGAAAAAATAAAAATGGTTAAGGATACCTTTAGCGAGGCTGTAAAAATACGTTGCGGCAATAACCAGGTTTTTTCAGAATTATCCGGGGGCTGGGACACAAGATTTATCTTGGCAAATCTATTAGAGCTTGGCGCAAGAATCACTCTTTTTACGGCAAAAAGAGACAAAGAAGATTTTGTCATTGCCAATAAAATTTCTAAAAAATTAAGATTGCAACACCTTATATTAAATTCGACAGCACTACCAATGAATCTAAAAAATGACTATACCTTCAAACTCAAGCCGCGAAAAACTATTTACGATGCCTTCAATCGCGCAGATACATTCAATATGGACATTAAAAGCGTGAAAGAATCAAAATTTTTCACTTCACCTAGGTTTACCGGGTTGTTGGGTACTGAATTCTTTGGCTATGTCCCCCATTCATTCATACGAAGCACAAGACAAAATACAACCGCTATCGCCTGCAGATTTTTATCTCGTGATTTTTTGGCTAAAATATATAGCAACAATAAAGAAATAAAACTAACCAATATTGATGAAATAGATGAGTCCGACAACAATATTTTGTCTTTCTCGAATCAAATTTTACGTAGCTACATGCACAGCCATTACGCAAACAGCTGGAACAAGCCTTATGCCAGCAGCTGGGAAAGGCCTACGTCTTTGTTTTCCTATTTATTCATGAAACCCTTTGCCGACTCTAAGCTTGTTACCCTGTTGTCTTCCTTAGATTATGATAAACACATGCATTATAAATTGTATGGCGAAATTTATGAGAAATATTTCCCTGATTTTTTGAAATTTCCCTGGACTAACATACGATATCGGGTGAAATACAACCCGAACGGAAAAAACTCTAAAGAAATAGCCACAGGACCAAGAAAATATGATAAACTAGTACATCTTATCTCTGACAACAAAAGATTTCGTGATTTTATAAAGAAAAACAAAATTATCCAAAAAAATAATTTTGCTGTAAGCGTCCGCCTTAAAGAGCTATATTTTATTTTTAACTGGTTTGAAACCTATAAAGATATTTTACCCAAAGAGGAAAAAAAATCTCTGGTAAAACTTTAATTATGTTTTCAAGGTAATTAAATGCATATCGATTTTAAAGACTACTCAAAGGAAAACGAACCCTTTTTAAAACAAATCCTTATCAATATTACCAAAGTCCTCAAACTAAAATCAGAATACGCCCACGAAGAATACATAAAGGACCTAGAAGATAAATTTTCGGCTTATAACGGCTCTGAATATACAATTGCCTTGAATTCGGGAACCGCTGCTTTAGAACTTTCACTGCAAGCCAGCAATATTAAAAAAGACGACGAGGTAATACTGCCTTCTTATACTTATATATCAACGGCACTGGCTGTCTCAAATTTAGATGCAAAACCTATATTTGTAGATATAAAGGAAGGTGCCTTAACCATTGACCCCAAAAAAATCAAAGAAAAAATAACAAAAAAAACAAAAGCAATAATAGCAGTTCATATTCACGGCAACCCCTGCGACATGGAAAAGATTTTATCCTTAACTAAAAAGCACAAATTGACCTTAATCGAAGACGCAAGCCATGCCTCGGGTGCAGAATATAAAAAAATAAAAGTAGGAAATTTTGGAATCGGCTGTTTTAGCTGTCACAGCAGCAAAATCTTATCGGGTATAGGAAATAGTGGATTATTGACCACCAACGACAAGCAATTATATAAAAAAATCTTGAGAATAACCCAAGTAAAAAATGATCCCGGCCTTGATATTTGCAAAAGGACACCTTGCAGGATAAATGTAGTCCAAGCTGCTATATTAAAAACCAAACTTATCCATTTAGATACGATAATCAACAAAAAAAGAAGTATAGCCTCGCTATACAAACAAAACCTATCCCACAAAATTAGCTACCAAAAAGAAGAAGAAAAAAGCAAGGCAACTTACAGGGATTTCGTAATAAAATCTAATAAAAACTCTGTCTCAAGGCGGCATAGAGGTAAAAGCAGGTTATGAAACCCCCTTGCACCTTACAAATTTTTATAGATATTTAAACTACAAAGAAGGTGATTTGCCTTTTACTGAAAAAATTACCAAAGAAGCTATTTGGCTGCCAATATCTCATACCTTATCAGAAAAAGATGTGAATCTTATATGCGGCCAGATAAAATAAAATGCCTAAGATGAATACCATAAAATATATAAATATCGCAACAACCAACAAATGCAACCTAAAATGTACCCATTGCAGCATATGGAAAGAGCAGCCAAAAAAAGACATTCCTTTAATCTTAATCGAAAAGATATTAACTTCGAATGTATTAGATAAAAATGCCGATATAACCCTTACTGGCGGCGAGCCTTTCCTGCATAAAAGCTATCTCAAGCTTATAAAACTTATCTTACAGCATAACCCCGCTTTCTTAAAAACCATATCAACCAATGGAACCCTTACCGATAAGATATTGAAATTCGCAGATGATTTTAAGTCTTTGCTCAATAAAAGTTTTAGCCTCCATATAAGCTTAGATGGTATAAAAACCCATAACAAACAAAGAGGTAAATCTCTAAACCAGATAAAAAAAACCATAAAAGCAATAAAAACTTTACATCCTAAAATAAGATTAAAATTAAAATTTACGATAACCCCCCTAAACTATAAAGACATACTGGCTACATACAAATATGCCAATAAAGAAAATATCGGCTTTAAAATAAAACTAATAGAAAATGCCCCGAATTACACCAACAAGATAACTCCGGCTGATTTCCAATTTTCGACATCGGATGAAAAATCTATCCTCAAAGACCTCAGTCTGCTTTATTCCATATACAAAAGAAAAGGTAATTTAAAAGAGGCTTATTTTATCAAAAGTAGCATCGAGTTCCTAAAAAAAACAAAAAATAAAGCTTTATGCAAAACTCCGTTTAAAAGAATATTTGTTATGCCAGAAGGCACAATTTATTCATGTATACACTTTGATAAAATAGGAAATATCCGGAATGAAGAATTGACTGACGTGTGGCAGTCAAAACAATCAAACTCCATCAGAAAAGAAGTAGCAAAAAACGGCTGTAAGAGCTGTGTCTCTTATCACGGCTATCAATAAAAGACTAACTTTTCTGCTGTAATTTACAACACCTCTGGCAAATTGGCAGCAAGGATTTCCTCAGCTCGCCTACTATTTTGGAATCAAATTTATTCCTTATGAATTCACAGATGATTCTTTCACCCTTGGGGTCAAATCTATATTGAGCTAATTGACGGCAGGAAATATCGTCCTCGGTAGATAAATCTTTAAAAAACAAATCAGGGTCCTCCTTCATAATATCAGGCTCAAAGCTTATTGAAATATTTTTATTCATTTCTAAGCTATTGAGATTTTCAAATAACACCTTAACTTTTTCGGCATCTTTTATACCTTGAGAAAAATTCGGCCCTTGAATTTTTAAAGACAGAATCTTTTTTTTACTGCCTTTTCGCTCTTTTTTATTTAAATCCATGCCAAAAATTATTTTTTGATTATTGATACCTAAATCCGCTAAATATTCAGATAATTTTAGTATCTCTGCTAAATTAT
>CAZGLF010000097.1:1254-3776 GCA_964526615.1 uncultured Planctomycetia bacterium | reverse complement strand
AATAAATATGAAACAATCAAGATTTAAATCCACAGTAAAGCTTTTAGTGGAACTTTTCATTTTGATAAAGACAAATAAAAAATGGTGGCTCCTGCCGCTTTTATTTGTTTTAGCATTTTTAAGCCTCTTTGTTTCGCTAAGCGGAAATAAATCTATCTTACCGGCAATTTATGCTTTATTTTAAAGATTTTTTAGAAAAGTGAGAGGCTTATTTTATGAATATTTTAGGAATTTCAGCCTTTTATCATGATAGTGCTGCCTGCCTGGTTCAGGATGGGAAAATAGTCTCGGCGGCTCAAGAAGAAAGGTTTAGTAGAAAAAAACATGATCACTCTTTTCCTGAAAATTCCATAAATTACTGTTTAGAAAACAGCAATTTAAAAGCCGAGGATTTAGATTACATAGTTTTTTACGATAAACCACTGCTTAAATTCGAAAGAATTTTAGAGACATACCTTGCCTATGCTCCTTGCGGGATAGTGTCTTTTATGAAGGCTCTGCCGCTTTGGATAAAAGATAAGCTTTGGATTAAAGATTTAATATATCAAAAATGCAACTTTAGCAAAGAAGTATTATTTATTAAGCATCACCTGTCGCATGCAGCATCTGCTTTTTTCCCTTCACCTTACCAAAAGGCCGCCTTTCTTACTTTGGACGGAGTAGGTGAATGGGCTACCGCGAGTTTTGGTGTAGGAGACGGCAACAATATAAAAATTTTGGAAGAATTAAATTTTCCTCATTCTTTAGGGCTGCTTTATTCGGCTTTTACGTACTATTTAGGTTTTAAAGTGAATTCCGGTGAATATAAAATTATGGGGTTGGCGCCTTACGGTGAGCCTAAGTATTATGAATTAATTTTAGATAAATTGATGGATTTAAAACAAGACGGTTCTTTTAAGTTGAATATGAAGTACTTTAATTACTGCACTGGCTTAACGATGATTAACCGTAAATTCGAAAAACTTTTTGGGCAAAAAGTTAGGAAGCCAAATTCAGCTATTACCCCTGAACATATAAACTTAGCCTCTTCTTTACAAAAAGTTACCGAAGAAGTTATATTACGTATGGTGAGGTATGTTTATGAAAAAACTAAATGCAGTAATCTTTGTTTAGCCGGAGGAGTGGCATTAAATTGTGTAGCAAATGGTAAGGTTTTAAAGCAAGGGCCTTTTAAAAATTTATGGATACAGCCGGCTTCCGGTGATGCCGGAGGAGCCTTGGGAGCGGCCTTATTTATTTGGTATCAATATTTAGCTAATAAAAGGCTGGCTGATGGGGTGAAAGATTTTCAACAAGGTTCCTTATTAGGTCCAAAATATGGTAATGATTACATCAGCAGCTATTTAGAACAAAAAGGTATTCATTATGTTTTTGTAAATGATGACGAAATGCTTTCTAAGGTAGCGGATTTAATTGTTAAAGGCGAAGTTGTAGGGTGGTTTCAGGGTAGAATGGAATTTGGCCCCAGAGCTTTAGGCTCACGTTCGATAATTGCCGATGCAAGAATAGCTAAAATGCAGTCTATAATTAACCGGAAAGTAAAATTCAGAGAAAGCTTTCGCCCATTTGCTCCAGCAGTTTTGGAAGAAAAAGTGAGCGAGTTATTTGATATTGAACAAAAAAGTCCTTACATGCTTTTAGTGGCCAAGATTAATGAATCGATATCGAGAAGGTGTTCAGAAGAGGAAAAAAACTTTTCGGGTTTCCAAAAATTAAAAGTTGCGCGTTCTAAAATCCCCTCAGTTACTCATGTCGATTATTCTTCCAGAATCCAAAGCGTAAGTGAGGAAAGCAACCCTTTGTTTTATGAACTTATTAAGATTTTTTACGATAAAACCGGTTGTCCGGCAATAATTAACACTTCATTTAATGTGAAAGATGAGCCGATAGTCTGCACTCCGGAAGAAGCTTATAATTGTTTTGAAAAAACCGGTTTAGATTCTCTAGTCATGGGGAATTTTTTGATCGAAAAGAACCGCATAAAAGGATAAAATGTTTTCCGAAGAGCTAAAAAAAATAAAATCCGATACAATAAGCTTAAGGAAATTCGGCTTAATATTCGGAGGAGTATTACTTTTTTGGGCAGGGTTATTATTTTGGAAAAATAAGAGTGCCTACATATATTTTTTTATTGTTTCTTTGCTTTGCGCCTTAACTGCTGTTTTTTTTCCTTTAATATTAAAACCAGTGCATAAATCCTTGGTGATAGTAGGCATATTATGGGGCTGGTTGCTGGGTAAGCTAACTTTAATTATAGTATTTTTTTTGGCTTTTACGCCAATTTCCCTTTTAGCCAAATTATTTCGTAAAAGATTTTTAGACTTAAAAATAGATAAAAGTAGTAAGACTTATTGGGTTTCTAAGGAAAACGATAGCTTTTCCCCCCAAGATTGCCAAAAGCAATTTTAAAAAAATTTTTTCTCTGTATTTTTAGATGTGTTACGCTGTTAATAAGTTTTTAATTGAAAATAAATATGAAACAATCAAGATTTAAATCCACAGTAAAGCTTTTAGTGGAACTT
>CAZGLF010000097.1:0-1154 GCA_964526615.1 uncultured Planctomycetia bacterium | reverse complement strand
GTTTCGCTAAGCGGAAATAAATCTATCTTACCGGCAATTTATGCTTTATTTTAAAAAATGTTTAGAAAAATTTTAGCTTTTATAATTTGTAGTTTTGCCATTATTCTTCCATGGAAGTTGCGCTGCCTTTATGCAGAGGTTTTAGGTTGGGTTGTCCAATTTTTTTATTTTATTTATATATCGATTTTAAAATTTATCTTAAAAGAGTTGGGTAGGGCCAAAAGGATAAAGAATGAATAAGGAAGAGGTATTAGTTTTATTTTCCGGAGGAACAGATTCAACCCTTACCGCAGCGTTGATGGCAGAGAAATTCTCCAAGGTGCACCTTGTTACTTATGAGAGGTTCGGATTTTTTTCGATAAAGAATTCAGAATTTAACGTAAAAAAATTAAGGCAAAAGTTTGGGGAAGATAGGTTTACGCATCAAATAATAAGAATAGATAATCTATCCAAGTATATTTTTTACGAGCGTTATCTTAGAAATTTCATAAAATACCGCTTTTTTTTACTTTCTACTTGCGGGTTGTGTAAATTGGCCATGCATATTAGAAGTATTCTGTTCTGCCTTGACAATAAAATAAGTAATGTTTGTGACGGAGCAAACAAAGGAATGTATATGTTTCCGGCTCAGATGAAATCGGTGGTCGGGGAAATAATAAGCATGTATAAAGAGTTCGGAATTAATTACGATACTCCGGTATTTGAATTGGAAAATCCTGAAGGTTTAGAGTTTACAGATAGGCTTAATTTGGAAAAGGTATTACCGGCTTTAAAAGATACCGAGAAGGACAGCGGAAAGATAAGGCAAACTGCCGGGCATAAGTTGTTTGAACTTGGCCTTATGCCTTTAGAGAACGTCAAGGGAACCAAGATCGACAAAAAGATGCAGGCCCGCTGCTTCCAGCTTATTTTATTTAATATTTTTGTTTTTTGGTATTATATGCACGGACGTACCTATGAACAATACGAACAGGCCACACTTAGATTTTTTAAAGACAAGATAAGATTTTTTTCAGGGCTGATAAGAGAATACCGGAAAAAGAAAGAAAAGGCTAAGCTAGGTAAGATCATCAGAGAAAAATAAGCTATTCTTAAAAATGAAAAAAATATTATTAGTTAGAACATTTCGTTCGGTTGGAACCGGAGGGCCAGTT
>CAZGLF010000096.1:0-3798 GCA_964526615.1 uncultured Planctomycetia bacterium | reverse complement strand
GTAGACCATCCTATATTCTGACATAATTAGGGGTTAAACAAAATTATGTATACACTTTAAAAATTTAAAAGAATATAAAGTATAATAATAAATAATGATAAAGATATAGTTAAATGGGAGGAGTGGTGATGAGAAATGAGAAAAGTTTTACTTTAGTGGAATTATTATTAGTAGTAGTTATTATTGGAGTATTGGCTGCTATGGTGGTGCCAAATCTAACCGGTAGATCTGAAGAAGCTAGAATAGCTAGAGCCAAAGCCGATATCGAAGTAAATATACCAACAGCTTTAAAGATGTATGAAATTCACAACGGTTTTTTTCCAACTACCCAGGAAGGGCTCAATGCATTGCTTAGCGCTCCGTCATCGGCTAATAATTGGAAAGGCCCTTATCTCGAGAAAAAACCGATAGATCCTTGGGGTAATACCTATCAATATAAATCTCCGGGAACCCATAGAGCCGATTACGATCTTTATTCTTTAGGAAGAGATGGCGTTGAGAGCGAAGATGATGTAGTGAATTGGCAACAATAGAGTTCCTCTGCAGATAGCGCTGTTATTTTCACAATTTTATATATAACATTTTGCTTGATAATTAGTTAGGTAAAAATGTGATAACCTCGCTTTAAAAACAGCCATAGATTTTTTTCGCAAGAAGTGATATAATTTTTTATAAAATAGAGAGGAGAATGTTTTTGATGAATCGGAAAATAATTATTTTGTTAATATTGTTGGTCGGCTTAAACTCCGGCTGTTACAATATCCGCCAAAAATTCATAAGAAAAAAGAAAGAAAAAGAAGAGCTACCGGTTTATGTTGATTTTAAAGATTATCCCCAGGCCCCATCAAGGCAAGCCTATATCGATTATTATCTTTTTGTGAGAGGGTGGTTGGGTGAACTTACTAGTGCTTTAAATAAGGGTTTAAGTTATAAACGTCAAAAAAGAGCGATAAACGAAAGTGTAATGAATTTGGAGCAGATAATATCTTTCTATAATCTAGAAGGAAAAAATAAAATTTACCCCTTTTACGAGGAGCTTCTTGAAATAAGAAAAGATATCCAGCGCTGTCCAAATATGAGTGACACAAAGAAGAATTCTCTTATTCGCCAGATAGAGCGTTTTAAAAGAAACTTTGAAAGAGAATTCAACTATAGTGACGCAGAAAAATGGATGAGCTAACCTTAAAGACTTTCTGTATCGGAGGTCTTTCTACTAACTGCTATCTTATTTATAATAAAATTTCTAAAAAAGGTTTTGTGGTAGATAGCCCTGTTCCTTTTGATGAAGTTTTAAATTTTATAAAAGTTAAAGATTTAGATATTAAATTTATCGCTTTGACTCACGGGCACTTTGACCATATTGGAAGCTTAGATTTTCATGATATAGAATTTTATATTCACTCCAAAGAGCTAGATTTTCTAATAACCCCTCAGCTAAATAATCCGGCTTTTTTTAACCAGCCGCTTAAAATAGGAAAAAAACCAAAAGTTTATGACGAAGAGAAACCTTTGTTTTTTGAAGGTTTAGAAATTAAAGTTATACCAACACCTGGCCATACCCCGGGTTCGGTTTCTTTAAAGATCGGTAATTGGCTTTTTAGCGGAGATAGCCTTTTTTTTAATTCAATCGGCAGGACTGACATCCCTTTTGCCAGTGAAGATGTTTTGAGAGATTCAATTAAGAATAATCTTTTTATTTTGTCTGATGAGACTGTAGTTTATCCCGGGCATGGGCCGTCTACTACAATAAAAAGAGAAAAGGAGCTAAACCCTTTTTTATAATTGATTTATGCAAGTTTATATCGAAGCTTTTATCGATTACCTTAAAGTTGAAAAAGGATTAGCCGTTAATTCGATTTATTCCTATAATCACGATTTAAAAAAATATTCCCAATATCTAGATAGAAAGAAAATTCAAGACCCCAAAAAAATAACTCGTAAAGATATAACCGATTTTTTATTTTTGATGCGCAGTAATGTCTCTACCCGGACAATCGCCCGCATGCTTTCAACGATAAAGAATTTTCATAAATTTATGTTACGTGAAAAAATAACTTCATCGGATGTTTCAGATTTAATCGATACCCCAAAAATTGAGAAAAAAATACCAAATTTTTTAAGCTTTGAAGAAATCACTGTGCTTCTTAAAGTTCCCAATTTAAAAAAACCCCAAGGTTTAAGAGACAGGGCGATTTTAGAGTTAATGTATGCCACTGGCTTAAGAGTCTCTGAGATTTCTAATTTAAAAATAGCCGATATCAACTTAGATGTTGGGTTTACCAAGTGCAAAGGGAAAGGCTCTAAAGAGAGAATTGTGCCTTTAGGTAAGGTATCGGAACATTTTTTGGAAAGATATATTAAAGAAGCCAGAGGAAAACTTTTGGGTAAAAAAGAATCGATAAGTTTATTTTTAGCCCAAGGGGGAAGAACGATTAGCCGGCAAAGTATCTGGAAAATGATAAAACAAAATGTTAGAAAAGTCGGAATTAAACGTAAGATAAGCCCGCATACTCTGCGGCATAGCTTTGCAACCCATTTGCTTGAAAGAGGAGCTGATTTGCGCAGCGTTCAGGAAATGCTTGGCCATGCCAGTATAAGCACTACTCAGATATATACTCATGTAAATAAGGCCAGATTGAAAAAGATACATGATAAATTTCATCCTCGAGCAAAATAAAGATTAATTATGGTTAGCAGATTAAAAAAATTGACGCCTCAATTTAGAAGATTACTAAAAGAGTCTTCTTTACTGGCAGAATCTTTAGGGTGTAATATATATTTAGTCGGCGGCGTAGTAAGAGATTTGATATTGGGAAAGGTTGTATTTGATTTGGATATCGTGGTTGAGGGAGATGCTATTAAATTCGCTAAAAAATTGGCTTTAGCATTAAATGAGCCTTTTCGTAAACACCATACCTTCGGTACAGCTACGGTTTATTTTCAAGGCCACAAAATTGATTTAGCTACTTCCCGGAGAGAAAAATATGCCCATAATGGAGCCCTTCCTAAGATTACACCCGATTCTTTAGACAAGGATCTTTTTCGAAGAGATTTTACGATAAATGCAATGGCCATCAATTTAAATAAGTCTAATTATGGAAAATTGATCGACATATATTCTGGCTTAGCTGATTTAAAAAAAGGATTAATCCGCGTTTTACATGATAAAAGTTTTCTTGATGACCCAACGAGAATATTGCGTGCTATCCGCTTTGAACAAAGATTCTCATTTAAAATTCAAAAACATACCCTTTCATTGATGAAAAAAGCTATTAGTTTGGGAGCCTTGAAGTGGGTGAATCCACAGCGAATTAAAGATGATTTTGTTTTGATTTTAAAAGAAGAGAAACCCTGCCGCTATATAAAGCGGCTTAATAATTTGGAAGGGTTTTATTTTCTTGATGAGAAGGTAAGCCTTGAAAAAGAAAATTTCGATTTTTGTAAGAGAGTCGAGAATGCGATAAAAAAATATGACAATAAATTTCAAAGTAGCAGGCAGCTTCAATATTGGGTTATATATTTGGCAGGTATTTTAATCAATCTATCTTCTGCGCGCATGGAGAAGGTTTTTCATGCTTTTGGCTTTCGAAAAGGAGAAAGAATTATTATTCGTTCCATAAAGTCTAATTTAAAATCAATTAAAAAGCTAAACAAGCCAAGAGAGCCTTTACATATCTATAAGTGTTTAAAAGATTATAGTTTTGAGGCTATTTTATTTTTTTATGCTTATTATCCCGATAGAATTTTAAGAAAAAATATCGAGCTATTTTTTGATAAGCTTACACATATACAACTTAA
>CAZGLF010000095.1:0-3802 GCA_964526615.1 uncultured Planctomycetia bacterium | reverse complement strand
AACATTAAGGAACTCGATAGGACCCTTCAGTCTTTAGGGTGTAGTGATGAGATTGTTGTTGTGGATGACGGCTCAAAAGATAATTCTTATCAAATATTAAAGTCTCTAGAAAATGAGATTCCTCATCTTATAGTCGGTAAAAACTCTAAAAACTTCGGCAAAGGCCGGGCTTTAAAAAAAGCCTTTAAATATGCCAGCGGAGATTTGATAGTCTGGTTGGATGCTGATTTGGATTTACACCCCCTGCAGATAAGAACACTCTATGATATTATGGCTTTAGATGATGCTGATATTGTAATTGGCTCAAAAATGCATCCAAATTCAAAGGTTAATTACCCTTTAAAAAGGAGAATTATCAGTATCGGATATTATATTCTTATTAGAATAATGTTTAATCTTCCTTGCCGGGATACTCAAACTGGCCTCAAGCTATTTCGAAGAAAGGTTTTAGAGGATGTTTTTCCCAGAATTTTAGTTAAGCAATTTGCTTTCGATTTAGAGGTTTTAGTTAATGCTCATCATTTGGGTTTTAGTTTATCGGAAGCCCCAATTGTTTTGGAAAATAAAAGAGATTATGGGAGGATAACTAATAGTTCAGTGATTTCAACCTTTAAAGATACCCTAGCTATCTGGTATCGGATGTATATTTTAAAATATTACGACCGGATTAATCATCATCGCCGCAAGGGCCTTTTAAAGGAAATAAAAAAGGCCCGTAAATGAATGTGAAATTCAGGATAAATTATATTTTTATTTAAATTGAATACTTACCTCAAAAAACTTCTTAATGTTTTAAAAAATAATTTCAATAACTCATGACAGAAAATAGGAAAAATTTGTTTTTACCAGGTGAAATTATAATTGTTCAGCAAGAAATAATAGTCCAAGACAAATTATATAATTTACCAGAAAAGAATAAGAATTTTCACATTGAAGATGTAGTAAAATTTGAGAAAAAAGAGTATTTTTTAATTGAGTATGTTGGCAGCGGTTTAGGTGGTGCCGTTTGGAAAGCAATTGATCAGGAAAGTGGGCAAGAAGTGGCGATTAAGATATATAATCCGCCCGGGACCTCTGGAGTAATTAAAAAAATATTGGTCAATGCTTTTCATTTGATATTTTTCCAGTCGAAATTTCCCTATAAGCATATTCGCCAATCCTTGTTTGCCAATATGGTTATTTCAAGCATTTTAGCTGATATTTTATCAGAAAAGTTAGGTTACCCGGCACTTGCCAGGACTAAGGCTATTTTTTTCAGCTCAGCTTATAATTCTTGGGCTGAAGTCCTAGATTGGGTTGAAGGAAAAAGTTACCAAAGGCCTCAGAGAAATAATTTTCTTGGTGCTTTAAAACAATTTAATAAAATTGCTAATGAATTAGGTTTCGGCGAACATTCTTATCAAGTGGAGTATCGCTTAGGCGCTCCTGCACATACTGTAAAAAATATCTTAGAAGGTTCGGATGGTAATTTTTATTGGGTTGATAAGATGCCGGCGGTTCCGGTTTGTCTTTTTATTTATCCTTATCATTTTAGAGCAATAATTAATAATATAAGGCGTAAGAATTTTTATCCTTGTTTTGATAAGGTTGATGTTGATAAATTGGGTATATATATTGAAAATAACTTTGATAGCAAGGAGAAAGAAAACAAGCTGATACTTCTTGAAGTTTATAAAAAGATTTATAAATATTATTTAGAAAGCCGGATAGATATTTTAGGCAGAATTAAATTTCCAAACCTGAAGTGGAGAGTTAAAGAAAAAACTATAAATCACTGGTATAATTGCCGGCAGATATCTAAAAAGTCAGCTAGGTTACTTGATAAATATAAGCTATTATTCCTATTGTTTTTTATTTTAGATTTTATCCCTATTTTAGGCAGATTAATTAGAAAGATAATTTTTAAACCCGCCCTGTTTAGAAAAATCTATAAATTGATAGTTCCCCTGCGCCAGAATAATTACCGCCAAAATAAATGGAATGATTTTAAATATAAGTACCGCAAGAAGATATCGATGTGGGCTTATAATGATCTATTAAAATTAAAAGAAAAAGGTTTAATAACCAAAGAACAGCTAAATAAGTTTGAAGCTGAAACGAGAACTACCGAGTGGAGAAAGTACTTAAAAATCCTTTTTTTATATACTCTTGGTAAAATACCCGGTGATTTAATTGCGGTTGCTTTGGGTGGTTATGCGTTGTTTGATATTTTCCAATTGATTCAGGAGAATAACTTTTACTTATCAACTCCTATTATTTTAGGGGTATTGGGTATTTTTATTCCCGGTATTTACCGGGTGATAATTACCTTAATTATAAAAAAATGCAACTCCAACCTTATATTTCGCTGGTATTGGGTTTTATTTGCTTTGATACCTTCTTTTGGGTATCTAGCTGTGATCTTACAGGTTTTGAGTAAAACTTTTTCTGTATCTGCTTGCCGGTATTTGTTAAAATATAAGATAGTTTCTGCAGTCAAAACAATATTAGACATTATACCGGGTTACCGGGAATTTGATTTTTATATTTTAGACCATTTACGTAAATAAATATTATGAAGGTTTCAATTGTTATTGCTGTTAAAGGTTATTGTGAAAACTTAAAAGAATCGGTAAGCAGGTGTTTAGAGCTTGATTACCGAGATTATGAAATAATAATCTTACCTGATAAAGCTTTTCCTAAAGAAGGGATTTTTTCTGCTGATAATATAAAGATAATAGCAACCGGTGACCTAACCCCGCCTTATAAGCGTGATATCGGTGTTACTCAAAGTAAAGGAGAGATTATTGCTTTCCTAGATGACGATGCTTATCCGGTTAAAGGCTGGCTAAAAGAAGCTGTAAAGATATTCCGGGAAAATAAAAAAATCGGCTGTGTTTGCGGCCCGGCGCCAACTGCACCCGGGGATTCTTTAAGGCAGGTTGCCAGCGGCTGCGTTTATAGCTCGTTTTTGGTTTCCGGCAATCATAATTTACGTTATGTGCCCGGAGAAAAAAAAGAAGTATTTGATATTCCAAGTTGTAATTTGTTGATAAAAAAGAGCCTTTTTGAAGAGGTAAGTGGTTTTGGAAAAGCTTACTGGCCGGGAGAAGATACTTTTTTATGCCTTAAGGTTTTAGAAGAAGGAAGTAAGATGGTTTATGACCCCAAGGTATTGGTTTACCATCACCGCCGTAGCTTATTCGGCGCTCACCTTAAACAAATCAAAAATTATGCCTTACACCGAGGTTATTTTGTAAAAAAATATCCAAAAACTTCATTTAAGTTAGAGTATTTTGTCCCTTCGGTTTTTACTGTCGGCCTGATATTGGGGTTAGGACTTAGCTTTATATTCAAATTATTTGCTGAAATTTATTTTTTTGTATTTGCATTATATGTAGTTTTAGTTACCTTAAGTAGTCTTAAACTCACCCTAGAATCTCAAAAAGAAGGCTTAGATAATATAAAATTGGTATTTTTCGTGATTTCAGGTATAATTTTAACTCATATTGTCTACGGAATATATTTTATAAAAGGTTTGCTAGCTAAAAGGATGCCTGAAGAATGAAGATTATTATCTGTTTTCCACCCCTTAGTTCAGAGAAAGGATGGGCTACTCTTGGCCAAAACAGGCAATTTCAGTATTTTAAAGAACCAACCTATATCTATCCGGTAGTTCCGGCGTCAGCGGCTACTGTGTTGAGCAAGAACCGATTTGATGTTAAATGGCTTGATTGTATAGCTGAGAACATCAATTACTCGAGATTTTTTGAGATAATTAAAGAAGAAAATAAGCGATACGCTGAAGAGCATAAAAACAATA
>CAZGLF010000094.1:0-3844 GCA_964526615.1 uncultured Planctomycetia bacterium | reverse complement strand
TTTACCTTGGGTTAAAGACAGGGGCCAAGCTCAAAAGCTATCCCGTCAGTTAAGAGCAAAGACCCCTTTAGAGTTAGCCCAGATTAATTTGGAAAGTATAATCAAGCGTTCAGAAGCTGATTTTGCTTTATGGAGTATTATTTGGAATTGTGCTATTTTTAATTGTAATCCTGAATTTAACAAGCAATGGGCTCAGCCGAATCGTTATCTTTGGGCTAGCGGGCAGTTAATTGATTTGGCAGCTCAAAACCAAGTATGCTGGATGGAATTTTTTCCTTATGCAATTGTTGCGGCTAAAGAATTAGCTAAAGAAGGCTTGCTTGATTTAGGAGCTTGGCATAATCTCTGGAATCAAGTTCACAGAATTGAGAAAAATTGTGCTGCCAGTTGCCTTAAAAAAGAAAAAGGCCATAAGTGCCCAATAGCTGCTAAAAGACAAAAATCCTTAGCAGAACTTAAAAGGCTCAAAAAACAACTCTATGCCCAAAATGAGGAACCAGAAAAAGACCCGCCCCAACCAGTAAAAACCAAACTTCCGCCGATAACCAACCCTTATATGGAAAGGGGTTCGATATTAAATGCTTTAATATTTATAATTGCTGTTACTGGGGTTGCCTTTTTTGGGTTTAGCTTTTTAGAGAATAAGATACTTGCCCTAGGTTTAACCGCAGCAACATTTTTAGGCGGATTGATTGCTTTTTCAGATTTGGGGGAGTTGATTAAAAAAGCAGTAACTAAAAAAAAGAATAAAAAGAAGGTTGACCTTAAACGTCAAAAACAAAGAATTCGCAAGCAGATAAATGACACCTTAAAAAGATTAAATAACCTAGATCCGGTTAAGTATAAAGATAAACAGGCATATCTTAAAGCGGCCAGAAAGCTTATCCCAAAAGAGATAACCGATGAAAAAGAAATCATTACAGTTTTAACCCAGATGGAAAAAGGATATGAGCCGGCCATCCGGGAATATAATCGAGAAAAAGAGAGAAAAGAACAAGAGCAAGCTCAAAGGGAGATGGCTTTAGAGAAATTTGAAAACGGTTGTGATAGGTTGGAAGAAAAAATAGCCGAATTTAATAGCGTTGAAGAATTCAATCAGGCAGTAGATGCTTTAATTGTCGAGGTTATATCATCTTTGCGTAAAGTAAGAAAAAGAGCAAACGCTTTAAAGAAAAAAGCAAAAAAAGCAATCCAGGCAAAATTAGCTGGGCAAGAAAAAGCCCGCCAGGAGAAAGAACAGCGGATAAAAAGTATCAACTTTTGTAAAAGAAGAATTCAGGAACTTAAACCGGCCGATTTTAATTCAACCCAAGAATATGAAGAAAAACTAAATTCCTGGGTTAAGGCTTTAAGTTCGATCTTAAACCAACATTCCCAAGAGCCGGAAGTAATCGAATTTCTACAGTGGGTTAAAGCTAACAAAGAGCAAGTTACTGGGGAAATCCAGCAACGTTTGGTTCAACAAGAATTAGAAAATTTAAAAAGCCTTATTCCTTCAAATATTAAAGATTTAAATGTATTTTTTAATGCGGTTAGTGCTTTATCTGACCAAGTGAGGCAATTAGAAGAAACTAAGAATTTAATTGCACAAGTTAAAAGAACCTGGGCTCAAGAAATCCAAGCAGCCCAAGCAAAGGTTTCCGGGTTAGAAGGGTCTTTGGAAGAAGGCGCATTAAGCACTCTGCAGAGAAAAGTAGAAAGCTTAGATTCTTTAGAGCAAAGGCTAGAGAAAGCAAAACAAAAGATAGAGCTGGTTGCGCAAATTAAAGAAAAGGCAGCTGAGCTTGAATTAACTGACTATGGTACTTTTATCGATTTATATCAAGCTATGTTTGATTTATTTCCTCAAGATTTAAGAAATTTTCCTTTAGTTGGAAAAATAATTATCAAGTTGGTAAAAGATAAAGAAAAAGCTTTGGTAGATGAGGTTTTAGCTAAAATAAATGAGTTAAATCCAGATAGATACGGAAAACCAGGTGATTTTGACCGGGATTTAGAAGCTTTGGTGGCTGGGCCAATAAAGGATAACTCTGAAATTAAGAAAGCAGTTTCTCAAAAATTGGCTTCGGCAATTTCTGACATAAACCAGAGGCGCCTGGCAGTTGTAACCAGCCGGTTAGAAAAAATACAAAGGCGTTTTCGAAAAGGTGAGGAGGCTGATTTTAAAGAAGAAATCGAACAAGCAAGCAGAGACTTTCTTGATTTACCCGGAGTAAGAGAAGTTGTAAATAGTGCTTTAGCTATTGTTGAAAAAAGCCCCTCTAGAGAACCTGAGCTTCAGGAGGAGCCAACTCCGGGGGAAAAAGATCAAAAAATAAAACAGGTATTAGATGAAATAGCTGCTTCGGTATCAGAATTGGAGAAAGAATTTTCTAAAGCTAAATCCGAAAGTGATATCGAGGTGATATTAGAGCTTTTAGGAGATCAGGCAGCAAGATTAGCTGAAATCGGAGATTCAAAGTGGTTTCCCAAGCAACCGCTTCAGGACCGAATTAATGCTTTAGGTAATAGAATAAACCGCAAATTTCCTAAAAAACAAAAACCCCAAGAGCCCAAACCCAAAGCAGAGCTAAGTGTTGAACAAAAGCAATTAATTGATGCCCTACCTTCTCAAATCAGAGGTATTTTTAGAGAAATATTTATCTCAGCAAATGCCGGAGACCTAAAAAGAGCAAATAGATTATGGCAACAAGACCTAAGCAAAGCTTGGACAAAGATAGCTTCTAAAATCAACCCCAGAGATATTCAAGATATTCAAGCCGCAGCCGATAAGTTAAAAGAAATGGGAGTCCTTGATGCAGGAAAATCCAGTAAAGGTGCCCATGATATTACTGCTAATTCGCAGGAAAAAGCAATATATCTTTACCCTGATTTATCGAAAGAATTTAAATTTATAAAAGAAGCCCTTTTGGTTATTGCAAGTGAAGCTTTGAATAGGGATCAGGATTTGGAAGAATTTGCTGTTGCCTCCTCTAGAGAAGGTAATATTTGGAATATACAAGGCGGAGAAAAAACAATAAGAAAAATATTAAAAAGATCCGGTTACAGCAAGAAAGATATCGATTTAATAATTTCTCAAATCAAAATACATGAATCTCACTCAACCGAAGCCAAAGCTTTAAAAGCTCAAGCCAAAGATCTTCTTTTAAGGAGAATGTTAAAGTATACTGAGAAAATTTATGAATATAAAATTTTTGCCGATGATATTTTAATGGGCCAAGAATCAAAGGAAAAATATTGGGAAAAAAGAATTCACCTAGCATCAACAAGAGGCGATAGCCAAGCAGTAGAGGCTTTAACAGCTTTAAGTGAGTTAGATTTAAGGTCAATTTGGGGCGAACTTTTAATTGATAAGCAGGCCGGTGAAGGGGCTCTTATTTTAGGAGATACCCAAAGCGGAAAATCTTCAATAGCAGCTAATATGCTCGGTTTGTATCCGGGCAATGAAAATAAAAAAAGCAGATGGTCATTCGGCGGTGATGATATATTGCAAGGATTTTTTTATCAAGGTAATTTAGTCGCTGGTTCTCCGGGGATAGATTCAGCAATTTCTGAAAGCCTGCCCGTACATGATGTAGCCGAAAATATTAAAGTCAAACTTCAAAGAAAGCATGTGAGGATAAAATTGGTTGTTTTTCTTGATAAGTCTTCTGAATCGATACTCCCAATAAACAGAGTTCCGATAAGAGAGGAGATAATAGATAAGATATATAAACTGCATCAAGAAGACAGGGATTTAACTAGAATGTTCTGCAAGGGATTAGAATCAATGGTTATTATGCATGTTTTAGTTCCTCAAGAGCCAGCTTTAAGGGATTATTCAAAAATAGTAAATGGAATTTCT
>CAZGLF010000093.1:0-3858 GCA_964526615.1 uncultured Planctomycetia bacterium | reverse complement strand
AGCTCTGTATCAATATCGATGTAGTCAGCTTCCCAACCTTCAAAAACAAATTCCGGTTCCATAAGCGGCTTATCATAAGGTGGAACTAAAAAAGTTGCTGTATCGTATCCGCCGGCTACTGCCCGTAAAGTTCCAAGGCAAACCCCCTTTAAGCTTCCAAAAACCAAACCAGTTAAAGGGTCTTGCCTTTCCATGGCAACCAGATAAACCTGCTTAGGCACTTCAATCCAGCAAGTAGCGCCGTTACTTATCCCTCTGGCCAGTTTAGTAGCGGCATTTTCATTATACTCGGCAGCAAAAGAGCTAAAAGAAACCATGCACATACCCAAAAGTAAGAGCAAAACCACGAATTTTGACCACATACTCACCTCCCTTTTCCTTTCATCTTGGTAATAATCTCCAACACTTTTTATATAACATTTATCAAAGGGGGGTTGGTAGGCTTTCTAGGAAGGTTAATGAAAACGTTTTCTTTTTATGAGCGGTAAATCCACCGCCTGAATACTATCGAATGGTCTTATTGCTAAGTCAAAATGTTAAGATAAAGTACCTTGTTTCCACCTACGGGGTGGAAACGGTGTCGGATAGATATTTTTCTTGACAATATAGGATTTATTAGTATATTAGACTACCTATGAGTAGAAGATGTGAAATTTGTAAAAAGAAAGCAATGACCGGCTCTTCGGTCACCAGGCGTGGTCTTCCCAAGAAAAAAGGCGGGGTAGGTCTAAAGACTACCGGTATTACCAAGCGTAAATTCTATCCTAACCTTCAGTCTAAGAGAATCTTAGTAAACGGAAAGGTCAAAAAAGTCCAAGTCTGTACTAAGTGCATCAAAAGCGGTAAATTACCGATTCCTCCCAGAAAAAGCGCTTCTTAAAGATAGCTGGTGTTCTGGATAATTAAACAATCCTTAAAAAATTTAATTATCAAAAGCAAGGCGGCAGGTTTTAATTATTAATTTGGGAATATTATGGTAGTAATTGGTCTGCAAGGAAAAAACTATATCGAAAGTTTCGGCAAAATCCAGAACCTCTAATAAGTCCTTATCATAAACTACTCCTTCAAAAGTTATAACCCCATCGGTCAACCAAAGCGAATAGTAAGACTTGACCTTTCTGGGAGCGGTTTTTTTAAAAATACCACAAGAGCTAAACAAAGGTTTAGGGTTTCCTTCTCCGTAAGGTTTAAAGTTTTCCAAGGAATTGGCTAAAGCTAAATCTATTTGTGAAAAACTCAATTGAGCTTCAATATCGAGCATCGGAATAAAATCTCCTGCAGTAATACTTTCTTCTAACAAAGAATTAATTCTTTCCTTAAAATTATCTAACTCATCTTTATCAATATGGACACCAGCGGCTTTTTTATGGCCGCCGTAGGCAATCAAAGAATCCGAACATTTCTCCAGTACCTCCATAAGGTGTACATTTTGAATCGAACGGGCTGAACCTTTACCGGTATTGTGCTCAAAAGAAATCACAAAAGAAGGACGACAATATTTATCGGCTAAACGCGAAGCAACTATTCCTAAAACTCCCTGGTGCCAACTGTCTCCGGTAACTACAATCGCGCTATTGCCATCTAAGTCTTCTTTAACTCTTATTTCAGCTTCCTTTAATATCTGAGATTCAATAGCTCTTCTTAGTTTATTATGTTCACTTAATTTATTAGCTAACTTCTCACACTTTTTTTGATCTTGAGTTATAAAAAGCTCTAAAGACTCCTCGGCATGAGCTACCCTGCCGGCAGCATTGATTCTTGGGCCTAAAATATAGCCGATATGGAAAATATCGATATTTTTTTGCTTTATACTACTTATCTTACATAATGCTTTTACCGCCGGCCTTTGGCTTTCTTTGATATATTTTAAACCCTCGATTACCAAGGTCCTATTCTCTCCTTTAAGCACAACTACATCACAAATCAAAGAAAGAACTACTAAATCCAAAACTTCCCAGCAATCCGAACCTTTTAAAACCTGCAGAAGCTTAAAAGCAATAGCTGCGGTACTTAATTCGGAAAAGGGATAATTGGAATCTCCCCTTTTCGGGTTTATGAATGCAAAAGCTCCATTTAAATTTTCTCTTAAAATATGATGGTCAACTACAATAACATCTATCTCTAAAGAAGCTGCTAATGAAACTTCTTCATTGGCATTGGTTCCGCAATCAAAAGCAATAACTAAGCTTATCCCTTCTTCTTTTGCTCTTAAAATTGCTTCTTTATTTAAGCCGTAACCCTCTTTAGTGCGATGCGGGATGTAGAAGGTAAACAAATTACTATACTTTTTGGCGAATTCATGAAAGATAGCCAAAGAGGTAACACCGTCAACATCATAATCTCCAAAAACCAAAACTTTTTCTTTTTTTTCGATTGCTCTCTTTATTCTCTTGGCGGCTTTTTCAATATCGGGTAAAAGATAAGGCGAATGCAGGCAAGATAAGTCGGGTTTTAAAAAAGAATCAAATTCTCCCTCTTCTATATCCCGATTAAGTAAAAGCTGAATTAAAAGTGGGGGGATCGCATATTTCTTAGCCAGCTCCTCTATTTGACTATTTCTTTCTTTTATTTTCCAGATATAACGTTTCATATTGTATTTGATTTCTAAAGAAGTTTTTACATCTTCTGGACAGGCTCAATCCCCAAAATCCCTAAAGCTGTATGCAATACTACTCTCACTGCCCCTAGAAGATTGACTCTTGCCGCGGTTATATTTTTATCTTGATCGATCACTCTTACCTTTTCGTAGAATTTATGGAAGCAAGAGGCTAAATTCTTTAAAAATTCAATTATAAATACCGGCTCATGTGATAAATAGGCTCTTTCCAAAGTATAGGAAAACTGTAAGAGGTTACGTAAAAGGCCAATTTCTTCTTCATTGCTTAAATATTGGCTGTAGCTATTTTTAAAATCAATTCTCTCTAACTTTGCGAATATACTTTCGATTCTAGCATTTGCATATTGAATATAATATAAAGGATTATTGATTGACTTTTCTTTGGCCAAATCAATATCGAATTCAAGGTGTGATGAATTCCTGCGAGTCAGATAATAAAACCTTGCCGCACCAGGGCCAACTTCATCGATTAATTCACAAAGCTTAATCATCGTCCCGGCTCGCTTAGACATCCTCTCTTTACTTTTCAGGGTAACCAATTGGATAATAATTATCTCTAAAATATCCTCATTATAGCCTAGGGCTTTAATAGATTTTTTTACTCTCTTGATATATCCGTGATGATCCGGCCCCCAAAGATTTATCAATTTATCGTATTTTCTTTGAATTTTATCTTTATGATAAGCAATATCTGAGGCAAAATAAGTAAGTTCGCCGTCAGCCTTTCTGATTACCCGGTCTTTATCATCACCGAATTGGGTTGCCTTAAACCAAAGAGCATCTTCTTTTTCATAAAGCAGGCCCTTTTTATCTAAGAAATTAATGACTTCATCAACTTTTCCCTCTTCAATCAATTTTCGTTGACTAAACCAACTATCAAATTCTATTTTTAAATCGGATAAATCTTTTTTTATTTTATTTACTTCAATATCTAAGGCATGTTTTCTCACAAATTCTCTACTACAAGTTTGTTCGGAATTATTTGATGCAATAATTGATATGGTAGATGCAGTATTTGAAATATAATCGCCTTTATAACCTCTTTCAGGTATTGATACATCCTCACCATTCTGAATTCTCCTTTGAGCATCTACTGAATCCAGATAAAGCTTTAATTGGGTGCCGGCATCATTAAGGTAATATTCTCTTTGGACCTTATTTCCAAAAAAATCTAAAATATTAGCAATAGTATCACCAATTACTGCTTGGCGCCCATGGGCGATTGACAACGGGCCAGTCGG
>CAZGLF010000092.1:0-4076 GCA_964526615.1 uncultured Planctomycetia bacterium | reverse complement strand
TTGATAGCTTAAAGGTATATTATGAATACAAAAATCATCCCAATCGAGGAATTTTTCTTCTAATTGTTTTTTAGCAAACGATATATCACCGGAACTTATCTTCTTTTTTCTTCTTAGAAGAATCGTCTCAGAAACTATATTTTTTTTATCAAAATCCCAAGGTAAAGATAAAAAAATATTTTCAATATTGAGATTTTTGTCTTTCTCAACTTCTTTTATTTTTTTATCGATGATATAAAGTTTATCTTGCAGGTATTCCAGAATACCGCTATTTTTATAGGGTAAATTTATTTCTGATTCTTGAATAAAGGTAGGTTGCGGGCGTTTAGTATGAGCAAAAGAGATAAAAGTTTTATCTCTATCTAAAACAATAGCGCAAATTCCTTTCATCGTTTAAATCCTACATATACTTTTTTATAACGCAAATCGATATATTTAACTAATGATATTTTCCCCTGTAGTTTTTCTTCTAAAAGCTCCTTGAAAATATTTATTTTTTTAAGAAAATTATCTTCCCCGATAATAACTTTTATATCCTCATTTGGCTTATCCCCATAAGGGCTAAAACTCTCTTTATCGACCATTAGATATATCGCTTCTCTACTGGTAGAATTTATTCGATTAACTTTAAAATCATCGATAAAATTACTGCTCTTTAGCGTTCCAATTAAATCAAGGGCATACCTTAGACTGCTATCTTTAACCTCATAACCTCTCCTAAAGGTTTCCCGGCCCGGCTCAGTTTCAATAGTTATTAAATTCTTCACTTCATTCGAATACCCATCGCTTATTATTACAGCATCATTGTCGATTAAGTAATATCTTCTTCCCTTAAGCTGAGCAAGAGGATCTCTTTTTATTACCTCAATTGCTAAAGTATTGGGAAATCTCTTTATGGTATAAACCTGTTTATACTCGGGGTGTTCTTTTAAAATCGAAAAAGATATCTCTTTAATATCGATACTAAACAAAGATTCTCCCCTTATTTTTTTCTCCAAAGATTTATTTAACACAACATTAGATACTATACTTTCTTTTTTAACCTCAAATACCTCTGAGGTATAAATTGCCCAAGCCAATCCGGAAAACAATAGGAAAGCAATTATAAAAAAAGTAACTGCCCAAAACAATTTTGGATTGAATTTTACATTAAATTGATTTAACTTTTTGCGTCTTTTTCTTCTTCCCATAAAAAACTAACTCCATCATTTTTAAAATTAAGTTATTAAAATTTATACCGCAACCCTTTGCCGACAAAGGCAATAAACTATGCGAAGTTAAACCCGGTATTGAATTAACTTCTAAAACATAAGGCCGGTTATCCTCACTCAGCCGGATATCAACCCTTGAAAAATCAACGCAGCCCAAAACCTGATGAGCAGAAAGGGCGCTCTTTTGAGTCTTTTGATAAGTATCCTTATCTAATTGGGCCGGGGCCTTAAAAAAAGACCCTCCCTGGCTGTATTTAGCTTGGAAATCATAGTGGCCTTTTTTAGGGATTATCTCAACTACAGCCAAAGCTTGATCATCCAAAATTCCTACGGTCAACTCTCTACCAACGATATATTTTTCAATTATTATATCATCTCCGTAATTAAAAGCCTCTTTTAAGGCTTTCGCTAAATCTTTTTCCTGCTCAACTATTGATAACCCTAAACTGGAACCGCTTAAATTAGGCTTTATTACTACCGGATAATCTAGGTCGGCGGCGATGCAATCACTCGCCGAGTAAGTTTTAAACTGGGGGGTAGCAATACCATTTTCATTAAATATTTTTTTTGATGCAATTTTGTCCATAGCTAGTTTACTTGATTCTTTACCTGAACCGGTATAAGGTATTTTTAACTCATCCAACATAGCTTGTATTGTTCCGTCTTCCCCAAACTCCCCATGCAAAGCAATAAAAGCTAAATCTATTGCATAAGAATTGATAAGCTGATTAACTTTGCTTTTCTGAGAACTATCAATATCAATCAAAACAACATCAAAACCCTGAGCTTTGAGAGATTTAAAAGCTTCTTTAGCCGATATTAAAGAGATATCCCTTTCTGCTGAAACACCTCCGCCTAAAACTCCTATTTTTAACTTCTTTAACTCCATCGTTTAATTTCTTCTTCTAAAATTATACTATATTTAGAAAAAACTTCTTCCTTAATTTTACGGATTAAATAATCTAGGTCATCATATTTAGCAGAACCGGTATTCACAATAAAATTAGCATGCTTATTTGAAACCATGGCACCGCCTTTGCTTAAACCTTTTAGGCCGCAAGATTCAATCAAAAACCCGGCTGGTTTTTCTTTGGGGTTTTTAAAAATACACCCGCAGCTGGGATAGTTAAAATCCTGCTTGTCTAACCTTAAATTTAATATCTTCGAAATTTTTTCTTTTATAGAATTGTTTTTTTCCAAAGATAATCTTGCTCCTAAAATAATGGTCTTATCTAAAGAAGACATCCGGTAACCAAAATCGATTTCATCTTTTTTTAGGGTTTTTACCTTGGTATTTTGATCTAAAATATCTACCTCGGTTACGATATCAAATACACTTACCCCAAAAGAAGAAGCGTTCATGGCCAAGAGCCCGCCTAAAGTAGCTGGTATCCCCACTAAAGCCTCTGGGCCGCCGAGGTCATTCTTCAGGCAGTATCTCACCAAAACGGACAGCCGGGTTGCTGCCCCAATATCAATTAAATTTTCATCAACTTTATTTATATGCTCAAAATCCCCAGATAATTTTATTATTGGTGTTTTAATTAAATCATCTTTGATTAAAATATTGGAACCGGCACCTAACAAATAAAATGATAAACCTAAATCTTGCATTATCTGTTTTAACTCAACCAGGTTTGCAACCAAAAACAGGCTCTCGCCCCGGCCCGCGACTTTTATCGAACTGTATTTTTTTAGATCAACGTTTTTCTGTAATTCTATTTTTTTTAAACTCATTTATTGCCTCTTGGGTTAAACGATTAATATCACCGGCACCTAAAGCCAAGACCAGATCTCCTCCTCTAAGATGCAAGAACAGCTCTTTAACTATTTTTCCCTTAGGGATATAAATAACCTCTGATGATGAGTTATTTTTTATAGCTTCAATCAAATCTTCTATCCTTACCGCTTGAGACTGGTCTTCTGAAGCCGAATAGATATCGGTGATGACTAATAAATCAGATCCTTGAAAACATCTGGAAAATTCATCTTTAAGCATCCTAGTCCGTGAAAAACGGTGCGGTTGAAAAACACTTACTATCCGTCGATAATTAAGCCCTTTAGCCGCTGCTATCACGGCTTTTATTTCGGTAGGATGATGGGCATAATCGTCAACAAAAGTTACCCCTTCCAAGGCTTCTTTAAATTGAAACCTACGGCCGGTGCCTTTAAAACTTATTAAATTTTGACTTACCTTTTTTAAATCCTCACCGAGATGATAAAAGAAAGCAAATACTGCTAAAATATTAAGACAATTATGCTTTCCAAGGAGTGAGGTCTTTGCGGTAAGAATAAGCTCATTCTTTATGTACAAATCAAAACAGCTATATTGCCCGTCAAAATAAAAATTATCGGCTCTAACCTGGTTATCCCGGCTGAAACCATAACTAATACCTCCGGCCTCCTTAACGATAGCTAATAGATAATCCTGGTCCCCGCAGCCAATTACCTTTTCTTTGGTCTGTTTAACAAATTGTAGAAAGCTCTCTTTCAAATTGCTAAAACTCCCATAATGGTCAAGGTGTTCTTCGTCAATGTTGGTAATAATTGAAATCCAAGGATGGTAATTAAGAAAAGTTCCATCACTTTCATCGGTCTCAATAACAAAATAATCCTCACCCCACCAACAATGACTAGTATAATTAAGCGGCATCCCGCCAATAAATACCGTAGGCTTATAACTTAAGGAGTTTAGAAGATAAGTTAATAAAGACGAGGTTGTGGTCTTTCCATGACTGCCGGCGACAGCTATAGTTTTTTCATTCTCGCAAAGATAAGCCAGGGCCTGGCCCCTTTTTAAAGTTTTTATGCCTGAAACTCTGGCCCTTTCTATCTCAGGATTACCTTTAGTTACTGCCGAGGAGA
>CAZGLF010000091.1:0-4135 GCA_964526615.1 uncultured Planctomycetia bacterium | reverse complement strand
GCAAGAACCGATTTGATGTTAAATGGCTTGATTGTATAGCTGAAAACATCAATTACTCCAGATTATTTGAAATAATAAAAAAAGAAAAACCGGATTTGATTGCCATGGAGACTAAAACCCCGACTATAAAGCAAGAATGGAAGGTAGTAGATGATTTAAAAGAAATTGGCAAAGAGTGGGGGTTGGGGGTGATTTTATTTGGTGACCATGTTACAGCTTTACCTGAGGAATCATTTCAAAATTCCGGAGTTGATTATATAATAACCGGCGGAAATTATGACTTTCTTCTTCTCAACTTAGCTCAAGCTTTAGCTTACGGTGGAAATAAGAAAATGGCCGAGAAGCTTGAAAGCGGAATTTACTACCGCGCAGGCGAGGAGATAAAAAATAGCGGCAAATTTAAATTAAGCCACGATTTAAATACTCTCCCCTTTATTGATAGAGGCCTAACAAAGTGGAAATTATATGCCTATAAAAATGGTAATTACCGTAGAACTCCCGGAACCTATATTATGAGCGGAAGAGATTGTTGGTGGGGCAAATGTACATTTTGTTCCTGGCCGCAACTTTATCCGCATTTTCAGATAAGAAAACCTAATAATGTTTTAGATGAAATAGAAGAGCTAGTTAGCTTTTATAAGGTAAAAGAAATAATGGATGATACCGGAACTTTCCCGGTTGGAGGGTGGTTGGAAGAATTTTGTAATGGGATGATTCAAAGACAATTGAATAAAGCCGTTACCCTAGATTGCAATATGCGTTTTGGAGCCGTAACTAAGGAACAATATAAGTTAATGCAAAGGGCCGGATTTCGTTTTCTTTTATTTGGAATCGAATCTGCTAATCAGGAAACCTTAGACCGAATAAAGAAAAATCTAACTGTTGAAAAAATTATTGAATCTTGTAAGGCTGCAAGAAGCGCCGGATTATATCCTCATATAACATTGATGTTTGGTTATCCTTGGGAAAGCTATGAAGATGCTGGAAAAACTTTAAATCTTGGTAAATGGCTCCTTAAGAAAGGCTATGCCTATACCATGCAGGCAACAATAGTTATTCCTTATCCCGGTACGCCTTTATTTAAGGAGTGTAAGGAAAAAGACCTTCTTTACAGCCTCAATTGGTCTGATTATGATATGAAAAAACCGATTATGAAGTTAAATTATGACCCCCAAAAGCTTTTAAAATTGGTTCAAGGGATGTATTCGGTAAGTTTTGACCCGGAATTTATCTTCAGAAAGTTAATAAGCATCAGAGGTATAGATGATATTAAATATTTTTGGCGGGCTTTTTTAAAAGTTACCGGCCATATACTTGATTTTGGGAAAAGTAAAGATGAAAAGTAAGATAAAAAACTTATTTCGTGATGAATTAATACTACATACGGCAATAGTTTTCGTTGGTACCAGTGTGGTCGGTGTTTTCAACCTATTGTATCACTTAATTTCAGTGAGGCTGCTTAGCCCTCAGGATTACGGAACATTTAATGCTTTGATATCTTTTGTTATGTTTACTTCAATGGCTATATCGCCTTTAGGAACCACTTTGACTCGTTTCTTTAGCGAATATATTGCAAAAGGGCAATTTAATATATTGCTTGGGCTGGTTAAAAAATTAGCTAAAAGGTTAGGAATTACAGGATTGTTGATTATTCTATTTTTTATTTTTGCATCACCTTATTTAGCCAGTTTTCTTAAAACAGAGGTTTTTTATCTGTATATCTGCGGGGGAATTATTTTATTATCCTTGTTTTCTCCGATAGTTATATCATTATTTCAAAGTTTTCAAAAATTTGTTACTTATTCTTTAATCGGCATAGTAACTTCATTTTGCAAGCTGCTTATCGGGGGAGTTTTGATGGTTTTGGGTTATAAAATTACCGGCGGTTTATTGGGGTATCTATCCGGGCCGATAGTAATTGTTAGTGTCGCTTTGCTATTTGTTCCAAAGTTAATTAAACAAGAAATAAAAGCCACCGATAGCCAAGGGAAAACAAAGATAAATCTCTTGCCGATTTATAAGTATTTTTTTCCGGTATCGATTGCAATGCTTTCTTTCACTTTTATTACTAACATTGACGTTGTTTTGGTTAAACATTTTTTCTCAGAGTTAGAGGCGGGTTATTATTCAATAGCTCAGATGATAGGAAAAATTGCTTTATTTTTACCTTCAGCCTTAGCAATTGTTATTTTACCAAAAAGCACCAGAGCACACGTTACCAACGGAACTTCTTTAAGATTTTTGAAAAAATCTATTGTTTTAGGTTCGCTTTGTTGTGTAATTTTTACTTTGATAGCATTTTTATTGCCCGGATTTCTTCTTAAAGTTCTTACCGGAAAAGTTAATCCAACCAGTACTTCATTGGCCGGTTTGTTTGCTTTAGCAATGAGTTTTTATGCTATAACATGGATAATTATTAATTATTTTTTAGCTACTCATAATTTGAGATTTGTTGCGCCATTTGCCTTAATAACCCTATGTGAGGCCGCAACCATTTATCTTTGGCATCCTAGTTTGGCTGTGATATTATATATTCTTTTAATTTTCGGGATAATTTCACTAACTTCTTCGCTGTTTATAGTGAAAATAAGCAAAAATAAGAAGGCTGTGTAAATTTAGTTTGGGAGGTAAGCTGAGCTTGACAATAGTGACCAAATATTGTATAATTTAGTCAATTAACTGACCAAATTAATATAAATATAGTCAAATGTATATTCCTCAAGAACAATTAAAAAATTTAAGTGAATTTTTAGAACCCCAAAAAGCAATTATTATTTATGGTCCTAGAAGGTGTGGTAAAACTACGCTTTTGAATGAAATGCTAAAAAAGGTAGAGGAAAAGTACCTTTTTGTAAATGGAGAAGATATAACTGTTCAAGAGTATTTAAGTAGTCGATCAATTGAAAAATTAAAGAGTTTCATCGGAGATAATAAATTCTTAATAATCGATGAAGCGCAGAAAGTTAAAAATATAGGCTTAAATATTAAATTGCTTCTTGATAATGTAGATATGCTAAAGGTGGTAGCTACCGGTTCTTCGTCTTTTGATTTAGCGCAGCAAATCGGGGAGCCTCTTACGGGTAGAAAATATACTTTAAAGATGTTTCCTTTAGCGCAGCTTGAGCTTAATAGAATTCAAAGCAGGCCGGAAATTAATGCCAGCCTTGAGGAGCGTTTAGTTTATGGTTCTTATCCGGAAGTTGTATTAATCAAAAGCAATACTAAAAGAATAGCATATCTTAAAGAGGTAGCAGCTTCTTATCTCTATAAAGATATTTTGGAATTAGAAGGGATTCGGCATGCTGATAAATTAGTTAGGTTATTGCAGTTGCTAGCTTTTCAAATCGGAAAAGAGATCTCTTTTAATGAATTTGGGCAGCAATTAGGTATGAGTAAAAATACCGTAGATAGGTATTTTGATCTTTTAGAAAAAAGTTTTGTTATTTTTAAATTGCGGGGATTCAGCAGAAATCTACGCAAAGAGATCTCTAAGAATCCACGTTATTATTTTTATGATACCGGTATACGTAATACTTTGATTAATAATTTTAATTCTTTATCGATGCGTAATGATATTGGAATGCTTTGGGAAAATTACATAATCATTGAGAGAATAAAGAAACAAGAATACTTGGGCATAAATGCAAATAATTATTTCTGGAGAACATATGATCAAAAAGAGATAGATTTTGTCGAAGAGCAGCAGGGTAAATTGTACGGATATGAAATAAAATGGTCTGATAGTAAGAAAAAACCTCCTAAAGAATGGGTGGATACATATAAAGGTTCCGAATTTAAGCTTATAACAAAAGAAAATTATTTAAATTTTATTGCTTAGACATGAGTGAAAAAAAAGCTTTAGTTACCGGCTCATCCGGCCTGATAGGGTCTCAAACTGTAGATTTTTTTATAAATAAGAATTTTAAAATTATCGGTATCGATAATGATATGCGAGCTTACTTTTTTGGCCAGGAAGCAAGTACTAAAGATATAAAAGAAGGCCTAAAAAGCAAGTTTAAAGATAAGTATTTGCACTTTGATATTGATATCCGTGACAAAGAAAAGATAGAAAATACCTTTAAAAACCATCAGTTTGACTTAATAGTTCATACTGCGGCTCAGCCCTCTCATGATT
>CAZGLF010000090.1:0-4180 GCA_964526615.1 uncultured Planctomycetia bacterium | reverse complement strand
ACCCCTTTCTTCCAAAATTGCTTGTACTTAAATTGTAACTAAACGCCTCTATTTTATTTTCTTTATCTCTTTATCTAAATCTTTGATTTGTTTTCTCAGAGAACTTATTTTTTTACTGCTTTTAAATTTAGTAGCCGCCATTGAAGCCACGGTTTTACCTAAATCATAATAAAGCTTCTCTTTACGTAAACTTAAAGATAATTTTTTAGTTTGATTAATGCTTTTTTCGGAAACACTTTTTAAATACTTTTCCCCTTTAACCATCATCTTTTTGGCGTTATCAATTCCTTTTTCTAATTCCTGTTTTGTCATCGGCCATATTTTTTCAGCGACCTCTTTAAAATGATCTTTCTTTTTTGGCATACCCACCTCCCTTTTGATTTTTAATAATTTATTGTATCATAGTAGTTTTATTTTTCAAAAATATTTTGCAATCACTGAAGCTCTCTCATTCTTTTTCGGCAACTATTTATTATCGATTTCATTTGTTCGATATACTTACCTCGATTGAGTAAGTTTTGCGCGCTTCGAATAACCTCTTGATAAAAAGACCTGTCGTTTATTCCTAATGCTTGTTGGTAGCGGCGTGTCACTTCGCGGTAAGCTTTTTCTTCTTCTTTTGTGTGATCTTTAGGCTCTTGCCCTTTCAGCTTAATGGTTATTACATTTGGATCGCTATAATCACCCTCTGATATGCTTTTAGTCTTTTTTGGCTTGATCCAATAAATGCCTGCTGTGGGCACTTTGCCCTTTTCGAATTCAATATTTTGTTCTTTTTCAAGGTTAACCGGTTCCTCTATCAAGGCTCTCTGGTTATCAAGAGAATTTTTTTTGTGGGCTACAACAACTATCGTAGCCAGGCCTAGCACAAGCATAGTCACCGCTACTTTTAACGGCCAGTTAAAACTTACATAACTTTCCTGAAGAGGGTGGTAACTACCGTGCTGGGCTTCTTCAATAAAATAAACTACATATCCATCCTCTTGAAAAGCCTTGCGTAACTCTTCTTCCGAGTTAGCTCCTTTAACGCCTTTTTTGACGTTTTTTTGAGCATCGCGTATGACATAGGAATAAAATTTCATTTGATAATCTTCCTATTTAGACCTTAAACCGATAATATTTTTAAATTTGGTGGAGGTGGCGGGAATCGCATTCAATCTGCCGAAGGCAGCAAATCCGAAGGATTTTATTGAATCCGATGCCTCCTCTCTCTTTAAAATAACACCTTGCTGTTACCGCACCCTCAACTAATTACATATTGGTGGAGGTGGCGGGAATCGAACCCGCGTCCTTAAAGAATAAACAAAAGGCCACTACATGCTTATCCTCTTCTTTGATCTTTTCCTTAAAAGACTCCAAAAGGCAGGATTCTTAAAAGGAGCAGCTTTCTAAATTTTCGAAGCAAAACCCCGAAAGCAAAAGGTTCGCTTCTAGCCTCAAAACCGAGCGCTTATATTCCCTGAGGCGAGAAATATAAGCAGCCCTGCTTAGCTAACTAAGCAAGCAGGAGTTGCAACGAAAGGTGTTGCCTTTATTGTTTGTAAACCGCATTAACGCAGCAGGTCTACCCTCACGACATGCGCCCTTTTGCCAAGTCTTTAAGTCGAGTCCTTTTCACCCCCATATTTTCAAAGAATAATTTTTTTCATCAGTTAAAGATACCATAAAGTTATTTACTTTACAAGTTTAATAAGCTTCCGGTACTGTCAAGATTTATTCGTAAATTTATCAGACACCCCCGGGGAGTCCGTCTTAAGCTATAAGCCGGCGTCCACCCCGGGGGTGTCTTTTCCAAGCTTTCCTCAATTCTCCTAAAATATAAAAAATACTTGAAATTTCTCAAATAAATAGTTAATATAGATTTTATGCTTGTAAAATTACGTAGCAAACATGTCAAAAAAATTCTCTGGGGACTATTGTGTGTCATCGTTCCGGCTTTTATACTTTGGGGGGGGATATCCTCCTTAAAAGGAAGGAAAAAAGCTATCGTTGGGAGTATTGAAGGTAAAAAGATAACCCCGTCAATGTTTACCCAATATGTAAAAATGGCTCAAATTTATCTTATTCTCAATAACCAAGGAGATGAAAAGATCACTATACCTCAAATACAAGCTCTAGGGCTTGATTTTTTAGTTTTATTGGAAAAAGCTAAACAAGAAAATATTAAAGTAAGCGATGAAGAAGTCATAAATTACATAAAAACCACTCTTTTCCCGGAAGGAAAATTCAATGAAAGAGTCTATAAAAATTTTCTTAAATACCTTTCGCGCAACTTCAACCTCACACTTACCGTGCGAAACTTCGAAGAATATGTTCGCGATTTTATAAAAATTAACAAGCTCTTTCATCAGAATATAAGTGTTGAAGTGAAAGAAAAAGAAATCAAAGACCTCTACTTAGAAGAAAGTCAAAAAGCAAAAATCCAATACCTTTTGATACCCTATGAAAAATTCAAAAGTTCAGCCGGTATAACTTCAAGTGAAATCGAAAAATTTTATCAAGAAAATAAATCATTGTTTGAAACCGAGCCCGAAGTTAAAATTAACTATATACTGATAAGTAAAAAAGATGTTTTAGAGAATGTAGATTTAAATGCCGTTTCTCAAATCAAAAATCTACAAGAATTAAGCAAAGAGTTAGGGTTGGAAATAAAAGAAACCGATTTTATCGCAATCGAAGACCCAATCAAAGATATCGGCTGGCAACCGCAAATAAATAAAGTTGCTTTTTCTTTGGATGAAAATGAAATAAGCCCGATACTACAAACCAATAAGGGCTTAATCGTAATCGAAAAAGTTGACGAAAAACCTATCCGTATACCTGAATTAAACCAAATAAAAGACAAAGTAAAAGAAAAAATCATACAAAAGCAAGCTCAATTAAGCGCAACTGAATTTGCTAAAGAACTTTTAGATAAAATAAAAACAAAACCAAAACGAAATAAAGACTGGAAAAGGTTGGCCAGGCGGCATAAAATCGAATTTAAAGAAACCGATTATTTTAAATACAACGATTACATTGAAGGGTTAGGACTTAATAAAGAAATAAGCCAAATCGTATTTTCCTTAAAAGAAAATATGGTATATCCAAAACCACTCACTCTTGAAAATGGAATCTACATTGTAAAATTAACGGATAAAACCGATTTTAACGAAGAAGATTATCTAGAAAAAAAACAAACCTATCGAAAACAATTACAAGAAGAAAAAGAAGTAGCTGAAAAAATTAAATTTATCAATAAAGTTAAAGATCAAATCGACCTTCAATTATTCCCCCAAGAAAAAGACATCTAAAATTATATTTAGAAATAAAAATCCCGCTAAACTTACAACAAGCTTAGCGGGATACTTGCAAACTAATCTTTTATATATATTATATTAAATATACATACCTTAATAATTAAATGAGAATTTAATTTAGTCTTCTACAACAATAGCATTTACCGGGCACTGTGAAGCAATTTCATGGAGATTACACTCTGAACATTCATGGGCCTTAACTTTTGCTATTCCGTCATCGCCCAACTCAAAAACCATTGCGCAAGCATTCACACATATACCACATCCTACGCAAGCATTCTCATCAACAATAACTTTTGCCATTTTGTTCCTCCTTTATATGACTCTATATATTTCTTTTATCTCTATTTTAGGCCGTAGTATTGAATATTATTATCTGCTACTTCTTGAACCGCAGCTAGAGCCTGTTCATTTTTCACTAAGTGCCTGAACCTTCCTTGGGTTTTTAAATACTCCTGAACTGGCTTGGGTGAAGGTATTTTTTGAACCTTAACTAATTTAGCATATTCATATTCAACTATTGGATACAAACCAGTAATAACTGCTAATTTAGCTATCTCAATCGTTTGAGATGGATTCGATTTCCATCCTAAAGGACAAGGAACATGTATTTGTAAATACTTGGACCCTCTTATAGATAATGCTTTTTTTACTTTTCTTTCAACATCTTTAGGATTACCTACAGAAGCTGTAGCAGAATAAGGAATATGGTGAGCTGCACAAATTTCAACCATTGGTTTTTTGGGTCTCGGGTTTCCTAAAGACACCTTGCCAGTCGGCGAAGTAGTCGTGTGGGCATAAAAAGGTGTAGAACCGCTTCTTTGTATGCCTGTATTCATATAAGCTTCATTATCATAGCAGACATAGATCATATTATGCCC
>CAZGLF010000089.1:0-4294 GCA_964526615.1 uncultured Planctomycetia bacterium | reverse complement strand
ATATATACCTTAATATAGTATAGATAGTCCTCCTGCCCTCTAGCGATAATAATATTTAAAAAAAATAAAAATAATGCTTGACAACCTGATTATGTTTTGTTATTCTTGAGATGTACTATAGTGTATTAGGTATACCAAAGTAATTTAAATACGTATTGAGATGGATAAGAAAAAATATTTTACAACTAAAGAAGTGTTAAAAAAGGTTAATATTTCACGCAATACCTTATTTTTGTGGCTTAAAAAAGGGAAAGTGCCGGAAGTCATGAAAGATCGTAATGGGCACCGTCTATTTACTATGGCTGATATCCAAAACATACTTAAATATAAAAATAAGACTATTTTACCTGATAACCGTAAAGGCTAAATTATGAGAATTGATTTATTACCGGAAAGCGAGGCATCGAAAAAACTAGAACAACAAATGATAATCCGTAAGGCAATATATGGCCTTATAGGTTCCCTTATCCTGATTGGCTCGATTACAATCTATTTTGCAATCGATATGAATCTAAAAAGGGCTAAATTTTTAAAATTGGAAGGAAAATACCAACGTTACGTCAATCTAAAACGAGATGTACAGACTTTAAAAGAAGACATCCAGTATCTGAATAAAGAATTTGAACTCATTGACTCATTATTTAAAAAATTCTATTGGTCTGAAAAACTACTGCTCCTCTCTCAGCTAATGCCTCAAGAAATATGGCTTAAAAAACTCGAAATCGACCAAGAAGGAGAAATTAAAATGCGCGGTTTTCTTTTACCACCACAAGCTGAAGAACGGCCAATATCGGTATTAAGTGAATTTATCAAGCGTCTACAGGAAAATGATAACTTTTTTAGGGATTTTTCGGAAATAACACTTATTGACGTAAAATCTGTTACCTCTAATGAAAAGGAAGTGTTTGAATTTAATATGAACTTAAGATTAAAACCCCAATAAAACTATGGCTATAGACTTAACAAAAGTATCGAAATCAAAATTACCAAAAGAAACCGCAGTAAACATCTCGGTAATTGGCGGGGCGGTTATCCTGAGTATAATATTGTTGTTTATTTTTGTCAGCCCTCGCCTTAAAGCTATATCGGATCTAAAGGTTAAAATTAATTCGGTTTCAGGATTACGTGAGAGCGAAACAAAAACTTTAATTACAGAAAAAGACTCTCTTGCTAAAGAAAAAAATATTATTTCTAACAAAACCATTATTGCAAAAAATAAGTTGCGTAAAAATAAAGATATTTCAAGCGTTTTAGATAAATTCCTATTTACGGCAAAAAGACGAAGACTTGAATTTACCTATATTAAACCGCTTGACAAAAAAAATGAAACCCTAGTCAATGAAGATGTAACCCTTGCTATAAGAGAAACGCCGATAGCATTGGAAATGCAAGCAAGATTTACTGAATTTCTTGGATTCTTATGGGAAGCTGAACACAGCGACCAGGCATTTAAAATTGTTGAATTAACTATTGAGAAGCCGGATTCAAAAACTTTAAGACAAAAAGAAAAATTAACCGTTAATGTTTACCAACTACAAGGCGATTCTGGAAAACAAAAAAATACAAATGAATAAAAAAATTTATTTAGTTATTTTAGTATTATCGATTATTCTGACACCAACGTTCTCTGCTTTGGCTCAAGGAAAACAGATAATACTTAAACCTGAACAAATTGCACAGAATCAAGCTGATAAAGTTTATTTCGATAAACAAAGCGTACGCGACCCCTTCATCGCACCGATAGCCTTTGAGCAAATAGATGAAGAAAGTCAAATTTTACTCGAAAAAGCCTTAGCTAACGCCAAGATAATGGGCATTGCTATAGACGGTGATAAAAAATATGTTATAATAAATGATAGAATTATCGAAGAAAAAAGTAAATGGCGAGATTTGGTGATAGATGAAATAGGTAAAGATTATTTTATGGTCATCTATCGGGGAACGAAAACCAAAATCCCCTACAAAAGCGGGTTATGATTATGAAAAAAATAATTTTATTATTCTTATTTCTCTTCTCACTTAACATATTTGCTCAAGAAATGCTGCCACCCGGCTTAGAAGGCGAAATGCCGGGGATGCCAATGGAAAATCAAATGCCTGCACCAGACGGGATGATGCCTCCTACTCCACAAAGTAGGCCTAATCAACTGGCTGTGCCGGAAAAAGACGACCCTACCGTAACTGAAGGTAAGGCCGAAGAATCAAAAGTGTACTTAGATTTTCGTGATGCCGATATTCGCGAAGTCGCAAGAATACTCTCTAAAATATCCGGCACAAGCATACTGGTGAGTGAAGATGTAAAAGCAAAAGTTACCTTAAATATTGAAGGTGTAGAATGGCGCGAAGCCCTTGATTTAATACTGCGAACCTATAATCTAGCTAAAATCGAAAAAGAAGATTTTGTAATAATAGTGACTTACAAAAAAATCCAGGAAGAGCAAGACCAGGTTCCTTTAGAAACTAAAATTATTACTTTAAATTTTGTCGATATCGACGAGGCAAAAACATACTTAAAAACTATAATGAGCAAACGTGGCACAATCGAAGGCGATCCTAGGACAAACAGTTTAATCGTCACCGATACACCGGAAATCGTAGAGAAAGTAGCAGAGATAGCTAAAAATCTCGACATTAAAACACCGCAGGTCTTAATTGAGGTTTTGATGGTTGACAAAAAAGATGAAAATGATAAGGACCTCGGGATAAATTGGAAATTAGAAAACCGTGGAGCTTTAGATGCTGATGGTAACCCCTTAGAGTTTATCGAACAAGATTTCGGCACCTTCACTAATGCAGTAGGAACTCTTCAATATGGAAAAAGTGTTTTTGGCCGGAAATTCCTCGATGCTACCTTAAAAGTCTGGAAACAAAAAAAATTGGTAGACATCATAGCTAATCCAAAAATTTTAACATTAGATAATATTACCGCAAAAATAGATATTATCGAGCAGGTAGCCTATACTTCTGAAAGTAGCAGCACCGAAGGCGGAACCACTACCTCTACCCAATTTAAAGATATCGGGATTAGTGTTAATGTTAAACCTCACATAACCAAAGACGGTTATATCATAATGGATATCGAAACCGAACAAAGTTTTCTTGTCGGCAGAGTAGATGGGCAGCCACAGTTAGACAAACGTACATCAGAAACCACTATGATGGTCTACGACGGCGAAACTATTGTAATTGGTGGCTTGCAACAGAAAAATAAAACCACAACTGAAGATAAAATCCCTTTACTGGGAGATATCCCATTAATCGGAAAACTTTTTACTCGCCAACAACTCAGCGACGATTCAAGGGAACTGCTAATCTTTGTAACTCCGACAATAATAGCAGACACCCTTAAAAGCACAAAGAGCAAAGAAATGATTCCTAACCACAAAGACATAGCTGTATACGAAAAGGCGGTTGAGATACATGCCAGAAAACGCTTACCGGTTTTAAACAACGAAGACCAAATAAACGAAATATCTCAGCAAATCGAAGCTGAAATAAAAAGTATGGAAGAAGTTATCGAAAAAGACATCGGCGGTGAAAGCTTAGAAGAAACTAAAGAAGAATTGGAAAAAGGAACCCAAGAGATAATACAAGATCAAAAAACTAAACAAGATCCGGCACCCAAAGAAATTGAAGAAAAAAAGGACCAAGTTCAGGAAACTAAAGAACCTGAAGCTGAAGTTGAAAAAGCCAAGGAACCCGAAAAGGTTGAGATAAAAATAATCGAAAAAGAACCCAAGGAAACTAAAGAACCTGAAAAAGAGCCTAAAGAAACAATTAAAGAAAAACCGGCAGCTATAGAAGTGGAAAAAACAGAACCTGAACCAGAAGAGGTTTTACCGGATTTTAATAGTTTAGGAACTTTACCACTTAAAGAACCAAATGGATTACCGTAAAGTAATACTATTTATACTTATTCTTGGTTTAACTTTACCGGCATTTGCCGATGAAAAAAAGCACAAGGCAAAAATGCTGGAAAGCTTCGCCTATCATTACTATAAAAATGGCAATCTTAATGAAGCTGCTAAAGAATATAAACGTATTTTAGGAAAATACCCTAGAAGCGCTAAACTAAATTATAATTTAGGGGTAATATATGCTGAGCAAAAAAAATATGGGTTAGCAATAAGATACCTAAGACGTGCTACTCGCTATGATGACTCCTATATCAAAAAAGATGCTTTGTATAACTTGACCATAATTTATGGAAAATACCTTAAAAATAACAACAAAGCTCTGCATTACCATAAACAGTTTAAAGAGCTAAATGATGCGGACCTAAATGAAGCTGTAA
>CAZGLF010000088.1:0-4322 GCA_964526615.1 uncultured Planctomycetia bacterium | reverse complement strand
AAACCGATTATCTTTTTGGCGGTATAACTTAAATCGCACTTCATTAAGCTCTTAACTTCCTCAACTGCCCCTTGCTCAAACATAAAATCTACTCTTTTATTTATCTTCTGATAGAGCTTTTCCCGCTCCAAACCAAGGCCAAAAATCCTTATCGGTAGCTTCTCACCCAAACCAACTGCTTCTTTTTTATGGGCTGATATCGGTTCACCGGTTGAATAATACACCTCAAGTGCCCTAATTATTCTTTTTAAGTCAGCCGGCTCTATCTTCTCTGCCGCCTCTGGGTCAACTTCTTTTAATTCTTGATAAAGAGTTTGCTTACCGTATTTAAGGGCTTTTTCTCCCAAAGATTTTCGCAAGGATTCATCTTTGGCTGGGCCTTCGAATATCCCATCGAGTAATGATTTAATATAAAGCCCGGTTCCGCCGCAAACTACAACATCTTTACCTTTATTATATAGAGAAATTATTTTTTTCTTCGCTTTTATATAGAAGTCAAATACATTATAGGTATCTCTAACCGGCACTATCTTTACAAAATAATGTTTTATTTCTTTAAGCATATTTTCTGAAGGAGCCGAAGTTATAATCTTAGGCTCTTTGTATATCAGCATCGAATCGGCTGATATAACTTGAGCACCTAACTCTTTGGCTAGCAAAAACCCAACTTCGGTTTTACCAACTGCTGTAGGTCCAATTATAAATATAACATTACTCATAATACTTATACCTCAAATACTAAGATAAAAATTCCAAACTCCAAACAAAAATTGTTTCGAACATTGGAATTTGGAATTTGAGTATTATTTGTTATTTGGTACTTGGGATTTAAAATTTGGGATTTTCTCATGGGTATATCCGAGCAGGATAACCGTCTTCGCTAAGCTTAGAAGATATCGTTTGAGCATCATATCTTTTTTTATATTTTCCAACCCTTACCTTATATATCGGAAAATCTCCTTTCCTATCTTCTTTGATATAGGCATTTTTATAATTACTATCTTTTAATTCTTCCCGAAGAGCATAGGCATTGCTTTTACTGCTGAAAGCCCCAACCTGAATGGTAAAGAAATCCCCATAACTCTCTAATATCTCAACAAACCTCATCTCACTACTCTGAGGATACTTAGATTTTAATTCTCTGATATACTTTGCCTTATCACTCCAATCCCCCTGGCGGCTTGATATCTGAGCCAGCCTTAAAAGAATTATCGGCATATGGTCTGATTTAGGATATCTTTTTTTAATTTCACTATATAATTGTTTAGCCTGATCTAACTTTTTCTCTAAAAAATAAGTATCGGCTAACTTTATCATTGTCAAAGTGTATAAATCAGAACCTCTGAACCTTTTGATAACTTTCCGAAAGTACTCCCGGGCTACCGTATATCTGCCAAGCTTGGTATAACATAAACCAATAAAATATAGTTTCTCATCGGTGTCAGGCAGGCGCTTAGCATCCCTTATTGCCTCTTGGTAATTTCCCCCTAAATATTCTTTTTGGCCATCCAAAAGTGAAATCGCCAAACAAGAAGATGAAAAAATAATTAAAAATATTAAAATAAAAGAAATTATCCGCATTAAAACTCCCTTGAAATATTTTTCTGCAGCTCTAACAATATCGCATGCCTTCTCTCTTTATCCTGCTTACTAACATCATCGGCCAACCCTGAGCTCTTTGCCCGCGGCCTCGGTGAATACTTAAAAATATAAGCACCCCTAAAGCGAACCTTCTCTAAAATATCTTTAGTTTGCTCAAAGTCAGATTCGTTCTCTCCGGAAAACCCCACTATAACATCGGTACTCAAAGTTCCCTTTACTATTTTCTTATAATCATCTACCAACTGTAAATACTTTTCTCTGGTATAACCCCGGTTCATCGCTTTTAATATCTTATTAGAACCTGACTGAAAAGGCAAATGCAGGTGTTTATTTATTTTAGATGATTTTGCCATTAATGTAAATAACTCTTTAGAGGTATTCTTAGGCTGTGAAGTCAGAAAGTCTACTTCCTCGATCTCATCAATTTTTTCGATTTTTTTTAATAACCCTACAAAATCAATCGTTTCCTCACCCTCTTTCCCTCTTTCCTTTATCCTTTTTCCTTTATCCTTTATCCTTAAAATTTTATAATCATTAACATTCTGCCCCAGTAAAGTTATCTTCTTTATTCCCAAAGAAAGATTCCTTTTAACCTCTGAAATGATATCCTCGGGATTTCTTAATCGCAACCCACCTCTTACAAAAGGAACTACACAATAAGTACAATAATTAGAACAACCAGTCGAAATGACTATTTGTGCCCGGTCACCCTGGGCCCTAAATGAGGCATTATAGAAATCCTCTTCCCTGGCAGTATCTTCTAAATCAACAACCCTAACCCTTTCTTTCCTGATCTTATCAATATATCCGGGTATCTTATTAAAAGAAGAAGGCCCGCAGATCAAATCAACATGCTGCATTTTTCTGAAAATATCCTGGCCTAAATTTTGAGCCATACAACCAATAACCCCTATTATCGGGGACTGCCCCCGAACCGGGACTGTCCCCTTTTTCCTAAACTTTCCTACAAACGAAAGGGCCCGGTTTTCGGCATGGGCTCTTACCGAACAAGTATTCACCAAAACAACATCGGCATCTTTCTCAGACTTAGCTTGGATATAACCTTCCTGCAAAAACAACCCCAAAAGCGCTTCACTGTCACGGTCATTCATCTGACAGCCAAATGTGCGGATATAGACTCGCTTCCCTTTGGCTGTCACCCCGAAGCGCTTCGGGTTAGAGGCACCGAAGGTGCGTCTAACCCGATATTTAGGCGCGAGGGGTCTACTATTTTTTGTATTTTTGGCATTATCCATAAACTATAGTACCCTGGTTAGAGGCACCGAAGGTGCGTCTAACCCGATATAACCTTGGCCTTTTTCCACCTTTCCCCATTCTTCTTCCCCAACACCTTATCCAACCGCATACCGCCGATCAATAATTCTTTCTGTTTGCGGTTTAATTGTTTTATTTTGTACTCGGCGCTCATCGCATAATGCAGATATTTATACTCCTTAGCCCACACCAGCTTTAGGGGCCCTTTGCCTTTTAAATACTTTGCCCCGCGTTTACCGCTGTTATGTTCCTTGATACGTTTTTCCAGGTCATTGGTGTAACCGGTGTAATAAGTGCTGCCGCGACATTGCACAATATACACATAATATTTACTGCTGCGCTTAAGGCATCTTTTTTTCACGAGGATTTATTATACCAGAAACGGCTGGATTGGTAAGGGGGATCGAAAAAATTCCGGTGACACGATAGTTAATTCCCTAAATAAATGTTGTATCCCTTTATTCCCACAAAAAACCGAGGAAAAGGGGTCACATGTCCCTATTTTGTCCTCTTAACGATAAGATAGATGCTTTTTTAAATCTTCTCTTTTTTGAGTTTGCACTTTAGTAATTGTAATACCTATAGCAAAAAGTATTTTCAAGACAGTATCGAAATTTGAAAAATCTCCGCTTTCGACTTTGGAAATTTGCTGTTGCGAAATGCCTGCTTTTTTAGCAAGTGCTGTTTGACTTAATTTGTGCTTAATACGATAAGCAATTATTGGTTTGATAAACTCTAGCTTTACTAAATCTAACTCATAATGCTCTTTAAACCTAACATCTTTCATTTTTTCGTCTAAATGTTTTCTTACGCCTTTCATTGTCATCACTTCCTTTTTTATTTTTTCTTCAATTTGCTTACATGCTTTGACGCACTCTTCTTTTCTAATTTGTTCTCCAAAAACAACTTCTTTCTACTAATTGCAGTTTCTATTTCTTTTCTCGGCGTTTTTTGTCTTTTCTTAATAAAAGCATTAGTTAATATTGTATTATTGCCATCAAAGAAAAAATACAGAACCCTAACGATCCCTGCTCTGTCATTAAATCTCAATTCATAAATCTTCTCTTTGCTGTCAATCTTTTTAGCATGCGGCATTGGTAACTTATGTCCAAAAGTCTCTAATAAATGGACCTTAGAAAAATAATGCCTGCAAGCCGATTCACTTAAAGAATCAATGAATTCCTCCACAGGACACCTACCACTTTTAGATTGAAAATAATAACAATTATACGTTTGCATCTACTATGTCCACCTAAAGTATACAACTATTTAGTTGTATTTGTCAAGGCCTTTTCACACTTTTTTGTTAAAAGGGACAGCGACCATTTTTAGCCTCTTTTTCCCCAACGCTCTTAGGGACGGTTCCCCATCACCTTAGTTATTATGCACCAATTAGTTATGAATACACCATTATTTTCATAGCCAAAGCAGTTTTGCCCGAAAAG
>CAZGLF010000087.1:0-4477 GCA_964526615.1 uncultured Planctomycetia bacterium | reverse complement strand
GGCCGAGGTTGGTTATGAACTCATACCAATAGCTGATAAAGATCAGGTGAATATAACCTTAACCATAAACGAGAAAGGTATATTAAAAGTTCGGGATGTTTACGTTGAGGGCAATGAAAATGTTTCCGATAAACGTATTATAAAATTAATGAAGACCAGGCGAGCTTGGTTATTCAATAAAGGTATATTTAAAAAAGAAGTGCTTGAGGATGATTTGAGGCGAATTCGTGATTTTTATAAATTAGAAGGTTTTAGTGATGTCGTGGTTGATGCCGATATCGAATATAAGCCTAAAGGTGTATACATAACGGTAAATACTAACGAGGGCAAGCTTTATCGGGTTGGCGATGTTAACATTGAAGGCAATGAAGAAGTCTCAACTAAAGAAATACTTGAAGTTATAAAATTAAACCAAGGTAGTGTTTTTAGCGAACAGGTTGCCTACGAGGATTCTTCCCGAATAAGGGAGATCTATGTCGATAGAGGTTATATTTTTACCCAGGTTGAACCAAACAGTGTCTTTAATAGCCAAACCGGCAAAATCGATATAACTTTTGAGATTACCGAAAGCGAGGTTGCCTACATTGAAGATATCCACATAAAAGGAAATATTAAAACTAAAGATAAGGTTATCCGTCGGGAATTAAGGATGTATCCCGGTGAGCGCTTTGACGGCAAGAAGGTTAGAAAAAGTAAAGAAGAGCTAGAGAATCTTGGTTTTTTTGAAGAGATTAGAGTCGGAACCGAGCCTGGAACAAAACCAGAGAATATTGATTTAGTTATTGACGTAAAAGAAGCTAAGACCGGTTATTTTAGTTTTGGCGGCGGATATAGTTCAATTGATGAGTTTATCGGGTTTGTTGAATTAAGGCAGCGCAATTTTGATTATAAAAACTGGAAAACCTTTACCGGTGCCGGACAGGATTTAAGCCTGTTATTTAGCTTAGGTACTTTGACCGACAGGTATCAGCTAAGCTTTACTAATCCTTGGATATTTGATACCCCGATAACTTTTGGGTTCGATGCCTATAAAAAAGGCCATAAGCGAGACGATGATGTTGGTTATGCTTATGAGCAAGAAATAACTGGTGGTGCGCTTCGTCTCGGGAGAGAACTTGGTGATTATTGGCGTATTGGCACTGCATACCGGTATGAAAGGGTTGAGATTAGCGATGTGATTGATACTGCCACCTCGGAGCTTAAAAGCGAAACCGGAATCAATAATTTGAGTAGCGGAGAACTTTCGTTGGCTTATGATAGCAGAGATAATGTTTTTTCTCCTTCAAAAGGGATGTATATCCAGAATATTTTCCACACTTTTGGCGGACCTTTTGGCGGGGATAGAGATTTTATTAAATACTTTGGCCGGGTAAGTTTTTATTTTCCATTAATTAATAAATCCGTTATTGAGTTAAAGGCGCGGGGCGGATATGCGGATCCTTACTCAAGTACTAGTAAAGTTCCAATTTATGAGAGGTTTTTCGCCGGAGGTGCTTCAACCATTAGAGGATATCAAGAACGAAAAGTAGGCCCGATTGATTCAGCTACCGAAGATCCAATTGGTGGTGAAGCAATGTTTGTCGGAAATATCGAATATACCTATCCTTTAGCTGATTTTTTGAAGGTTGCAACTTTTTACGACGTTGGTAATGTGTGGAAGAAAAACGATGGTTTTTTTAGTTCTGAAGAAGGAAGAGAGTCTTTATATTCAAGTATTGGAATAGGTTTACGGGTTAAAACACCAATTGGGCCGGTTAGCGTAGATTATGGTTGGCCTTTAGACCTTGAACCTGGAGAAGAAAGCAAGGAAGGGCGATTCCATTTTAATGTAAGTAGAGGATTTTAGGAGGTATTATTATGAAAAAAATATTTATTTCTATATTAGCGATAATAATTTTAGCCGGTTTTTCCTCATTAGCCTTGGCTCAGGATTTAAAGATCGGTTATGTTGATATTTTTGAAGTGTTTAATGAATATCAAAAAACAAAAGATTATGATGAAAAGCTAGAAGGGAAAAAAGAAAAAGCCGAAGAAGCTCTTCTGAAGAAAAAAAGTACAATTGAAAAAATGCAGAGTAAGTTAAGCGTTTTGAGAGAAGAAGAACGCAAGCGAAAAGAAGAAGCTTTAGGTGAAGAAGTTAAAGAGTATCGTGAGCAAGAAAGAAAAGCTTATACTGATATTAAGAAAGAACGTGACGAAAAAATGAAGGAAATTGTCGAAGATATCGATGAAATTGTCGAGGATTATGCAAAAAAACACCAGTATACCTTGATTATCAATGAAAACTCGATTCTCTACGGCGCGAAAGTGATGGATATAACTTCAGAGATCTTAAAGATAGCAAACAAACAATACAAAAAATAAAAATGAAATTGACCCTTAAAGAGGTCGCCGATCTTGTAAAAGGGGAGTTAGTCGGCGATCCAGATATAGTAGTTACCGGTATCTCTGGCATAAAAGAGGCTAATGAAGGCGATATCACCTTTTTGGCAAATTCTAAATATGCCTCTTTAGCCCAGAATACCAAAGCTTCTGCAATAATTACCTCGCGTGAAGATATTGCTTCTTTAAAACCGCTTATAAAGACCGATAACCCTTCGATTGCTTTTACTCAGGTGGTAGATTTGGTAATGCCTCAAAATGCTAAGCACCCCAGAGAAATACACCCAACCGCAATAATTTCTGATAAAGCTAAGTTGGGCCAAGGTGTTGGGGTGGGCCCTTATACTGTAATAGAAGATGGTGTAGAAATTGGCGATGATACGGTTATTTATAGCGGATGTTATATTGGCTGTGATGTTAAAATTGCATCTCAATGCCTTATTTATCCAAATGTTTCAATGCGGGAGCGAACCGAAGTCGGCAACCGGGTGGTTATCCATTCCGGAGCAGTTATCGGTAGCGATGGGTTTGGTTTTGCCATGGTTGCCGGAGTGCAGAAAAAAATACCTCAAATTGGAATTATTTCAATAGAGGATGATGTTGAAATTGGAGCTAATGTAACTATTGACCGGGCACGTTTTAATAAGACCATTATCGGCCAGGGAACAAAGATAGACAACCTTGTTCAAATAGCTCATAATGTAGTTACCGGAAAAAACTGTGTTATTGTAGCTCAGGCCGGTGTTTCCGGGAGTACGGTTTTGGGAGAAGGAGTTATTTTAGCTGGTCAAGCCGGCATAGTCGGGCATATTCGCGTTGGAGATAGAGCTATAGTAGCGGCTCAGGCAGGGGTGACAAAGTCGATACCGGCAGATACCAAGGTTTCCGGGTATCCAGCCAAACCACATGATAGTGCTAAAAGAGTAAATGCTTGCCTGCAGCGCCTCCCAGAGTTATATAAAAGAATAAAAGAATTAGAAGAAAGAATAAAAGAATTAGAGGGAAATAGATGAATAATTCTAAGCAGCAAACTATAAAAGAAAAAATTTCATTTGAAGGAGTAGGCCTTCATACTGGAAATAAGTCAAAAATCGAACTTTTACCGGCATCTGTCGATTCGGGAATAAGTTTTTTACGTAAAGATGTTGAATCGGCAGCGATTATTAAAGCAAATCCTTATTCGGTTTTAGATCCGGTTAAATTTCCTCGACGCACCTCAATTGGGGCAGATGGTGTTTGCGTGCATACCGTTGAACATTTGATGGCGGCTTTGCATATTTTGGGTATCGATAATATACAGGTTAATATCTGGGGGGATGAGATTCCCGGTTTAGATGGTAGTGCAAAAGAATTTGTTGAGAAAATAAAAGAAGCCGGGATACAAGAACAAGAGTTAGACCGCAATGTTTTGGTTGTGAAAGAACCTTTGTGGGCATATGAAGGGGCAGCCAGTATTATAGTATTGCCCTATCCAAAATTAAGGTTTTCTTACATCTTGGATTACGATAGTTCTTTGATTGGCTCAGGTTATTATGATTTTACTTTTGATTCACAAGAGAACGGGGATATCTTTAAAGCCCGCACCTTTTGTTTAGAGAATGAAGTTAAGTCATTGTTAGATATGGGTTTAGGTAAGGGAGCTAATTACAGCAATACCTTGGTTATCTCTGAAAAAGGAGTAGTTGATAATAAATTAAGATTTCCTGATGAATTCGTAAAACATAAGATTCTAGATTTGATCGGTGATCTATACCTTGCCGGCCCGATACGTGGCCATGTTATCGGTATGAAAGGCGGACATTCTTTAAATATTCGTATTCTTGAGAAGCTAAGAAAATTTAAAGAAAAAACCCAAAGCGCAGGTGTTGGTTCACAAACTTCCTTTATACCTCAATCAGCCGAACTTAACACCGAAGAGATAATGCAGATATTGCCGCACCGTTATCCTTTTCTTTTAGTCGATAGGATCACCTATCTTGATAAAGGAAAAAAAGCGGTTGGGATAAAGAGCGTTACGATGAATGAGTATTTTTTTCAAGGTCACTTCCCCGGAAAGCCTGTTATGCCGGGAGTTTTGATCGTTGAGGCTATGGCT
>CAZGLF010000086.1:0-4529 GCA_964526615.1 uncultured Planctomycetia bacterium | reverse complement strand
ACCGAAAATATCATCTTTTTTATCGTCACTATCTTGGCTTATACTATCAAAGTAATTTTCGTCTCGATAAGCTTGGCTTTGACAATTATTATCGTTATAGCAAGTGCGGTAAGCTAGGTATTCATCGTAACAATCGCCTAATAAGCAAAATATCCCGCTTTGCTGGCCGGCTTGTTCACAAGCATCCATACAGTTAGAATATACCGCCATCTCAGCTGAACAATAATCTTGGGCACATTGAACCGCAAGATCAGAATCATAAACCTGGCCGCCGGTTTTATGATCCTGAGCTGCCACATAATTAGACTCAGCAGCACTATAGCACTCATCATCGCCGCAAACATTACCATCTTTATCTTTTTTTAAATATCTCCAACCTTCATCTATCGAATCATCGGGCCCTTTACTCACCTTACAACCAGCTAAACCCTCCTTGCAACTTTCAGTAACATAAAATGCTACCGGGCTTTGATCTCCGCTATCTGAAGTATATTTATTCTCCCAGGCATACTCCTCATCTAAAGCGCCGGGTATACCAAACCAATCCTCATTTTTAGCTCCTTCTTTATCGGCTGACGGCTTAAAATAAACATCACCCCGATAATAATATCCATTGGTACTTTGATAAAAATTTAAAGTATCATTATTATAATCATAAGAAGGTCTATACACAGTAACATCTGTAGAGCTGCTGCTGTAATTTCCGTCAAAAGTTAAATACTTAGAAAACATTTCATTAGTATAATGTCCTGAACCGCCATATTGCCGGCCATAAAAATAAGTATCTTCTCCGCGCCACATCAAAGGAGTCTTATTGTAAGTACCCCAATAACTACTATCTCCCAGCCATCTCCCATAACCATCCCAACCTAAATTCCAGGCACCGTCACTTTGCCCCCAATCTCTAAAAGGCCCCGGGGTAATCATATCTCCGGTAGTGGTAGCATAATAACCAGGGTTACTTGAAGTATAGGGAGCCGGCGCCATATTATCATCCACACCATCTAGGCCATCTACAACGCTAGGAGCAGGATAAGTGAGATGCTGGCCGTAATAAATTGTACCCGATGCGGTCATCTCACTTAGATCATTAAACCTTAAACCGTAACCGGTAGGTTTAAATTGGATATTTTTATTGGAATGAATTCTCCCGCCGTTTACATCAAAAACTGCATCACCGGAAAAAACTAAATCATTATTGGAAAACATAGCAAAGCGATACATCGGAGATGGTGCGTGGATATACTCAAGGTAACGTGAACCAACCGGATTAACTTCATCTCCCTCAAAAGCATGGACATACATCACTATTTGTTGGCCGTCATTTATCGCTTTTGCTCGAAAATTATATCCATTTACCCGGTAAAATCCATCGGTGTCATTTATTTCTGACCCTTCCAATCTATTTACCGAATTGTAGGTAACATCAGCTTCGTCGGTATCCCAACTATTAGGTATCGGAGCATGTGCTTCCTCCCATAAAAGGGCGATTCTAGCCACTTCTAAACCATATAAACTTTGCAGGGAATCTTCGTAATAACGCTGGATTTTAGATTGAGATATATATTGGTAGGTAGATAGACCAACAAATGAAAACAATATTACTAAAATAAATATACTTAAAACCAACGCAATTGATTTTTTCACTAAATGCATCTAGCCGCCTCCCATATGCCGCCAGTTGCTCCCTCCCTATAGAAAGTATAGCATATATAATATATATTTATCAAATTATTATATATTATACTACAAAATGCTTAAAAATCGTAGTTTTTATTAATTTTAGTGCTGTCAAGATTTATTCGCAAATTTACCAGACACCCCTTTCCACCTACGGGGTGGAAACGGTTATTAATTTACGAATAATAATTTACACTATCTTAGTTTTGAGGGGTAATTGAGGTACTTACGGTATAAGTTAAAGTACCCGGGAATTGTTTTCCCATATAATTGTTGAGGCTAAAATCGATTGTAAAATCATACTGAGGGTCAAGAAAAGCTACATCAAAATTAGTAACATCATGGGCTACTGCGGACTCAGAAACGGTACCTCCTCCAGCATCGACAATTTGCCGCATTAGATCGGTTCCCGAAAGGGTATATTTAATCGAATTACCTTCCACCGAACCATCTCCCCAGCGTAAATCTCCCCCAGGGGTCATCATGAGATCTCCGGAACCATCAACCAAAGGAATACTGAATCGCAAAGTAGTTCCGGCGTCTTCAACAAAAGCTCTGGAACTATTTGAAAGCATCAATTCCCGAGAAAGAGTCGAAAGGGCACCTCTAGCTTGTGAATATAAAAATATCTCGGCTGAAGATATATACCAAGAAACCCGGCCGGTTCCGGTAACTGAAAAGACTAAAGATGCAATAATCAAAAATACCGTTACCGATACCATTAACTCAACCATGGTAACCGCTGATTTTTTCACTTGTTTATATCTTCTCATTTTTATTCCTGTTGCATTATTAAAGTATTTAAAGTTACCGGGGAATCTAGCATTCCATCACCATCGGTATCCTCTCCGCCGCCTAAGATACCATTTAGGTCTTGATCTTCACCGACAACCCGGTTTCCGGCTCGAAAACTTACTGCTACCACCACTCTTACCAAATCATCATTTACTACCGGCCCGGCACCAAGGTCTCCTTTGGTCTGCTGAACATAATAGACCGCGCTTCCATCTAAGGGGAAATTTGCCGGATCGGTTGCGTGGTCAGTAGCATCAAATAAAACTTCCGGTTGAGGATGCCCTCCGTTAACATCATAAGACACCGGAAAAAGAACGGTATCGAAATCATAAGTTTTTATCTCTTCGATAGCTTGGCGGGCTGCTTCCCAGGCACGGACTTTTTGAGAGGTTACTCTTACGCCTTGATAAAGGGTGGGGTAAATCAAAAACATTCCTCCCACTCCAATTGAAACAATAAGGATTGATATTAAAACTTCGGCTAAAGTTAAACCTTTTCTTTTCATACTCCTCCCCTTTTTAAATTTAACACATTTTCCTGAATACATCAAATCATTTCTTTTATGAAAATTAAGGATCGAACTCCTCTAATATTAATTTTCCCCGCTTTGGGTCTATTTTTACAATAAAATTCTCTAAAAAACTCATTCCCAGCAAACCGTCTTCGGCTACCGATTCCTGATACTCCAAAACAGCTGCCTGGACATCTTTTACCTCAACATCGCCAACCTTGATACTCTTTAGAACTGCTGGGTTTGCATCAACACTTCTACCATCAGCCAATATTACCGACATCGCTAAATCTTCATTGATTTGAAGGCCTAAATTATCAGCAACTCGATTTGAGATAACTACCAAACTCGCCCCGGTATCAACAACTAAATTTGCCTTAACTAAATCGTTTATAACTGCCTCTACTAAAATATTAGGGCCTATTTTCCCATACCCTATTGAGTGCCGGGTAAAATCCTCACTCATATTATTACTTTTATCTTTTAAGATGCCAAGAAATTTATCTTCTTGGGGACTACGCCCAGCAAGGCTTAATTCTTTATTTAGTTGTTGTTTAAATATTGCTAACTGATTGATGTAATTAGAGATATTTTTCTCAAGTAAGAGGTGTTTTTCCTCTAAAGTCTTTTTATTGTATTCATAAAGTTTTACTTTTGCCTGTAAAGAATTAAAATCTTCGACTAAGGAATTATATTTATCGATATCTTCTTGAGGGTCAAAAGTGGAAAGTTCTTTGCTTACTTTAGCTAATTTATCGCTAGTTTTTTCGATTTTTTCATTTAGCCTAGATATTTCGTCAGCAACTACATCCTTGGCCCGCTTGCTTTCGATAGCCTCCTCTCGTAACTCTTCTAAATTGGTAAAAATATCGGCAATCTCAGTCAGCTTATCGGGGATATATTCGATTTGGCTAAAATATTTATACTCCCATTTTTCCTTTAGATTACTTTGTTGCTGGAAATTATAACGTTGGATTCTATCAATCTCATTTTTATCAAAAATTATCTTACCAGATCCAATATTGAGTATGACCCTATCTTGGCTTTCTTCCTCGATAACCCCCTCGATTCTTTCTCCATTTTTTAAATAGATCATATCTGGATAAACGAGGCCGGGAAGAAAAATTAGAAAAACAAAAAAGCCAATAGTAAGTTTTCTAAGTATCTTAAAATTAAATATCTTTAGCAAGGCTTACACCTAAATTAATCCTTATAGCACCAATGTCTATTTGGTTAGCTAATATAAGGTTTAATTAATTTATCTAAAGCATCTTTGCCCATTGCGCCGACTCTTTTTTCCATAACTTTTCCATCTTTAAAAAGCAGCAGAGCCGGGATGCTCATGATTGCAAATTGCGTTGCCACCTCAGATGCTTCATCAACATTCAATTTACATACCTTTAACTTACCTTTATAATTTTTTGCGGCTTCCTCGATTATCGGAGAAATCATCTGGCAAGGCCCGCACCAAGGAGCCCAAAAATCAACAAGAACCGGTAAATCTGATTGCACAACCTCTTTCTCAAAACTGCTCGCTGTTAAC
>CAZGLF010000085.1:0-4815 GCA_964526615.1 uncultured Planctomycetia bacterium | reverse complement strand
CTGGCCGTTCAATATTTTGTCTGGCTAAAAAATCTATTTACCGGAAATTTTGGATATTCATTTTCTTACAAAACAGAAGTTTTTAAAGTAATAAGTTCACGGCTGCTTAATACTCTTATCCTTTCGTTATCTTCTTTAATCTTTACCTGGATCTTTGTTATTCCTTTAGGGGTTGTTGCAGCTTTAAATAAGAATAAATTTACTGATAAGTTCTTATCGTTTACTTCATATTTAGGGATATCAGCCCCTTCATTTTTCTTAGCATTTCTTTTACTTTATTTAGCTACCTTTACCAATTGGCTTCCCTTAGGCGGGATGCGTTCGGTTAGTTTTGAAGAATTCTCCACTTTGGGTAAGATAATCGATGTCGGCAAACATTTGATAATTCCAACTGTAGTATTATCGGTTGGAAGTATCTGTGTCTTGCAGAGAATAATGCGGGCAAACCTTTTAGATGTTTTAGGTTCGTCTTATATCTTAGGGGCTAAAGCAAGAGGCTTGCCTAAGAAAAGGATTCTTTATGTTCACGCCTTAAAGAATGCAATCAATCCAATGATTACAATTTTTGGTTATCAATTTTCAAGCCTGTTAAGCGGGGCAGCTTTGGTTGAGATAATTATCGGCTGGCCGGGTTTGGGAGTAGTAACTTTAGATGCAGTGCGTTCACAGGATATATATCTGGTTATGGGTTCGGTATTATCCGGAGGAATACTTTTAATTTTGGGAAATTTACTGGCTGACGTATTATTGGCTTATTTTGACCCCAGAATACGCTACCGAAAAAATATATGAAGGTTTTAAAACGATTGTTAAAAGATAAGTTAGGTTTTACGGCTTTATTTATATTAGGAGCACTTTATACTTCGGTTATCTTTGCGCCGTTTTTTGCACCTTATAGTTATGATGAAGATGATGTTTTATATTCTCATGCACCGCCGAGTAAAATCCATATCTATGATTCAAAGAATAAAGAGTTTGGGCTCTTTGTCTATAAGCAGGAGTATAAGATAAATAAGTACCATCAAAGAATTTATCAAGAAGACAGGAGCCAAAAGTATCCAATTAAATTTTTTGTTAGAGGTTTTAAATATAAACTCCTTGGGTTTTTTGAAAGCGACCGGCATTTATTCGGAGTTGATAAAGGGGCCAAGATATTTATTTTAGGAGCTGACTTAAAGGGAAGGGATTTATTTTCCCGGATACTTTATGGAGGCAGAATTTCTTTATCGATTGGCCTGTTAGGGGCTTTGATATCTTTGGTGATTGGTTTAATTGTTGGAGGGATATCCGGATACTTTGGCGGAAAGACCGATAATATAATAATGCGGCTTTGTGAGATGATTATGATGGTGCCTTCCTTTTATTTAATGCTGGCGCTTCGGGCATCATTTCCGCCGAATTTAACCTCAGCCCAAGTTTACCTTTTAATAATTGTGATACTTTCATTTATCGGCTGGGCAGCTACGGCAAGAATAATAAGAGGGATGTCGCTTTCCTTAAGGGAAAACGAATATGTTTACGCTGCAAAAGCACTTGGTTTGAGTCACTTTAAAGTAATTACCCGGCATATTTTGCCGCATACCCTTTCTTATGCTTTAGTTGCCATAGTTCTTCGGATACCTTCTTATATTTTAGGTGAGGCTGGTTTGAGTTTAATTGGCTTAGGAATTCAGGAGCCCGAGGCTAGCTGGGGTAATTTGTTGAGTTCAGCGATGGGGATAATTAATATCCGCCTTTTTCCCTGGATATTGATACCGGGTTTATTTATTGTGATTACAGTAATTTCATTTAACTTATTAGGTGATAGGTTAAGAGATATTTTAGATCCAAAACGAAAAGTCTTATGATTTTAAATATAAAAGAACTTAATGTATCTTATTGGAGCCAAAGAGGTTATGCCAGGGCTTTAAAAGATATAAATTTCACTGTTAATCGCGGTGAGGTTTTGGGTATAGTTGGAGAATCCGGAAGCGGTAAAAGTACCCTTGCTTATTCGATATTAAATCTTCTGCCCCAAGATGCTAAAAAATCCGGAGACATATATTTTAAAGAACAAGAAATTTTCAACGCCAAAGAAAATATCTTAGAAAATATCCGGGGTAATAAAATCGGAATGATTTTTCAGGCCCCGGCCTCAACTTTTAATCCGGTTTTAACTGTTGGTTATCAATTCAATGAGGTATTGAAATATAAACTGAAGATAAAAAGTAAAACTGAGCGTGAAAGAATAATTTTTGATTCCTTAAAACAGGTAAAACTTCCCGATGTCCAGAGAATAATCGAAAGTTACCCGCACCAGTTAAGCGGAGGACAGCTGCAAAGAGTAGCTATAGCAATTGCAATTTCACATAAGCCCGATATTTTAATTGCCGATGAGCCGACTAGCTCATTAGATGTTACTATTGAGAGCCAGATAATTTATCTTTTTAAAGAATTGCAGGAAGCCCTTAATTTAACAATTGTATTTATTACTCATAACCTTGATTTAGTAAAAATTTTATCAGACCGGGTAGTTGTTGTATATCAAGGCAAAATTAGAGAAATAACTCAAAAGGATGAATTATTCAATGAGCCAAAAGATGATTATACTAAAAAATTATTAGAGGCCTTCAAAAATATCGAAGGATAAAATGTATATTTTAGAAACGAAAAATTTAAAACTGCACTTTAGGCAAAGAAAGAATGTTATCAAAGCTTTAGACGGGGTAGATATTTTTTTTAGCGAGAAAAGCATTACTTCCTTAGCCGGTGAGAGCGGCTGCGGTAAGACTACCTTGGCAAGGTGTATTTTAAAATTCTATCAGCCTCAAGAGGGAAAAATATTATTTAAAGGTAAAGATTTAAGCTTACTTGAGAATGAAAGGTTCCTGCGTCAGAATATCCAGATTGTTTTTCAGAATCCATTCTCAAGCGTTGACCCCCGATACCGGGTATTTAATGTTTTATATGAGGCCTTAAGTGTGTTTAAAAAAGTTAGCAAGGCCAAAGCCAAAGATATCATCGCTAGAACCTTAAAAGAGGTAGAGCTTGATGTAAGTGTTTTAGATAGATACCCGCACCAGTTAAGCGGAGGACAAGTCCAGCGAATTGCTATTGCCCGGGCTCTTATCAACCGGCCGCCGTTAATTATTTTGGATGAACCGGTATCAAGTCTTGATATAACTACTGCTTCTAAAATTATCGAACTTTTAAAAAAATTACAAGCCGAATTAGGGTTGACTTTTGTTTTTATTTCACATAACTTAAGGCTTACTAAAAAATTATCGGATTTTTGCTTTATTATGTATCAGGGCAAAATTGTCGAGTATGGGCCAAAAGAGATGGTATATAATAATCCAATTCACCCCTATACCAAGCTTTTGCTCAGAGCCTCTTATTATCAGCTAAAGCATTCAGAGACTTTTGATATTCAGCAAGAAGGCTGTTCATTTAGGCCCAGATGCCCAAAAGAGAACCAGAAGTGCCAAAAATTCCCCCAAGGCCGGGAAATCGAACCCGGACACTTCGTATTTTGCCACAATTATTAAGGGAAAAGTTTATATATTATTTATATTTAAATAGGTTTGACAGAGACAGATATCTTTTATATAATTTAAAAATCACCTGGTATAAATAAATTATATTTTAAAGAAAGGAGAAGCATGAATGATGAAATTATTAATCCAATGAATGTAACTCAAGACTTATTGATGGATTATTTCAATAAGGCTTATTTTGAGACTTCCTTAGATGATAAGGGGAGTTTATTTATCAAAGATAAATTCAGAATATTTATCGATATTCACAAGAAAAAAACCAATATTACCTTTTCGGTTAATTTCAATATCCAGGATAACGCATCTTTATCCGATATTGTAGAATATACGGTAAATGTCAATAAGGCTTTGCTGCAGATTAAGGCAGTACCTTTGACAAAGGTAATAACTATAGAATATGATTTATGGATTGAAGGTGGAGCAATCGTAAAAAATATTATTGCAGCATACCGAAGTTTTGTTTCACAGGTTTCTGCAGCTATCTCTCACGATAAGAAACGGGTCCTTCTTTAAAAGATAAATATCTATGGAAAATTTGGAAAAACTCAATAAGATGACCGAAAAATACGGAAATCCTTTCGAGGTTAAGAAATTCTCTAAGCCTTTGACTATTAAGGAGATTCTCGATGACTTTAAGGAGGAAACCGAAGTCTCTTTGGCCGGGCGCCTGGTTGCCAAGCGCGAGCACGGAAAATCCGGTTTTGCTCATATTAGTGACCATAGCGGAAAAATTCAAATTTATGCCCAACTTAATAAATTAGGCGACGGCTATCAACTTTATAAAGAATTTGATGTTGGAGATGTTATTGGGGTTAAGGGTAAGCTTTTTAAGACCCGAACCGGCGAGCCGACTGTATTTTGTGAAGAGTTAAAGCTGCTTTCTAAAGCTCTTCGGCCCCTGCCGGAGAAGTGGCATGGTTTAAAAGACGTAGAGGTAAGGTATCGCCAGCGTTATTTGGATTTAATCGCAAATCCCGATGTAAAAGAAGTATTTATAAAGCGTTCCCGAATAATTGCTTTAACCAGGGAATTTTTTAACCAATTGAATTATATCGAGGTTGAGACCCCGATGCTTCACCGGGTTGCCGGCGGTGCTGCCGGAAGGCCTTTTGTTACCCATCATAATGCTACTGATTCTGATGTTTATCTGCGCATTGCTCCTGAGCTTTACCTAAAGCGTTTGCTGGTTGGAGGATTAGAGAGGGTATATGAGATAAACCGGAGTTTTCGTAACGAAGGGGTATCAACCCGGCATAATCCGGAATTTACTATGCTAGAG
>CAZGLF010000084.1:0-4852 GCA_964526615.1 uncultured Planctomycetia bacterium | reverse complement strand
GAAAATAACCGTTTCCACCCCGTAGGTGGAAACGGTGCCCTTGGGGGGGTACCTTAACCTTAATTTGCGAATAATAATTTACACTATTAAAGCAGACAAAGAGAGAGAGTTAGAAAAATCTTGATATATATTCGATAGAGCCTATAATATCAAGGCAATGAAGGAGAATTTTAAATCAGGATTCATAGCGGTTCTAGGCCGGCCAAATGTCGGCAAATCTAGTTTAGTTAATGCTTTAATCGGCAGTAAGATAAGTATTATCTCGCCAATCCCTCAGACTACCCGGCATCAGATAAAAGCAATATTAAATACTAAAGATGCTCAGCTTGTCTTTGTCGATACTCCGGGGGTACACTCTTTTAGAGATAAGCTTACTTCACACCTCAATGTAGTTGCTAAAAATTCGATTGAAGGTTGTGATTTAATCTTATATGTAGTTGATGTTGTTAGAAAAATTGGTAAAGAAGAGGAAAAAATAATCGATATTGTAGTTAACTCTAAAGTTAAGACAATTATGGTTTTAAATAAAGTTGACTTAGGAATTAAGTATTTAAATGATTATGTTGACCTCTGGCGTCAAAGAAGTGAGGCTGAGCCAAAAGAAAACCTTCTTTACTATATGCCGACTTCAGCAATTAAAGGCACCAATATCGATGAGTTGCGAAAGATTTTAATAGAGTATACTCCAACTGCACACCCTTTTTATGAGAAAGATGCTACTACTGATTTTCCGCTTAAATTTCGGATAGCCGATATAATAAGAGAAAAATTATTCTTAACTTTAAAGAAAGAAATTCCTCATTCATTAGCAGTTGAGGTTGAGTCAATTGAAAATCGTAAAAGAAAGAAATATATTGTTGTTAATATTTATGTCCAGCGGCCGTCACAGAAAAAAATTGTGGTTGGTAGAAAAGGAGAAAAATTAAAAGAGATCGGAAGCCTGGCCCGGGGAGAAATCGAAGATATATTCAATAAAAAAGTCTTTTTGGATATTTGGGTTAAAGTATTTAGCGATTGGCAAAAAAGCCCGCGGGTATTGAAAGAATTAGGCTATTGGTGGGGATGATATATAAATATAAAAGGAAGCTAAAATGAAGATTTTAGAACTTATAAAATCAAGAAGGTCAATAAGAAAGTTTCAAGAAAAAGAGATTCCTCAAGAGGTAACGGAGGAGATCTTAGAAGCCGGGCGCTGGGCCCCTTCAGGGCTAAATAACCAGCCTTGGAAATTTATGATTTTAAGTGCCCAGGAGAAAAATTCTCTAGCTCAATTTACTCATTACTCAGCAATAGTTGAAGGGTCTGATAAGTTAATATTGGTTTTTCTGGATAAAGAAAAAATCTACAGCCGCGATAAAGACTTAATGGCATCTGGTGCGGCGATTGAAAACATGCTTTTATATATTCAAGATAAAAAATTAGGCGCCTGCTGGTTGGGTGAGATATTAAACCAGAAAGCCCAAATTCATCAACACTTAAAGATCGATAAGTCTTTAGAATTAGTAGCTGCTATTGCCCTTGGCTATCCAGCTCAAGACCCCAAATCACCAAAGAGAAAATCTTTAAAAGACCTGCTTATAAAATGAATATTTGTAAACATTTTTCGCAGTGCGGCGGTTGCCGTTTTCAGGATATTGACTACTTACAACAGTTAAAGAATAAAGAAGACAGAGCTAGAGCCTTATTAGCTAAGAGCAGCTTTGATGCCAGGATAAAACCGATTAACTTTTCTGATTGCTGGTATTACCGAAACAAGATGGAGTTTAGCTTTTCCAAAGAAGATGGCAAAATTATTTGCGGCCTTTATTCAAAATTAAAAAAAAGAAGAGTTATTGACTTGAGAGAGTGCTTGATATTTTCAAAAGACTTCCCAAGGTTAATAAAAGCCATTGGAGATTTTCTCAATAAAAAAAATTATTCAGTCCATGATACCTACACCCACCAAGGTTTTTTAAGGAATTTAATTATCCGAGAGAGTAAATCCAAAAACCAGATTATGGTTGCTTTGATAACTTCGAGCCAAGAGGCCTTAGATGTAGAAGGTTTTGTGAAAGTTTTAAGAGATTTGAATCTTGAATTTGATATTGCTTCGATATTTCATATTGTAAACGATTCTTTATCCGATGCGGTTATTTTTGAAGACAAAAAACTTTTATTTGGAGAAGAATTTTTAATTGAGGAATTAGATGGCTTGAAATTCAAAATCGGGGTTGATACTTTTTTCCAAGTTAACCCTAAGATGATAGAGGGATTTTATAATAAGGTCAGAGATTACGCCAAGCTTAAGAATCAGGAAAAGGTGTTGGATCTTTTCTGCGGGGTTGGCTCAATCGGAATATTCTTAGCTCAAAAAGCTAAGAAGGTCTTTGGAGTTGAGATATCTCCGGAGATAATTGAGAAAGCCAGAGAAAATGCTCAAGAAAATAATATCGAAAATATTGATTTTTGTGCATCTGATGTAAGGAGATTTTTAAATATCAAGGGTTCACCTTTTGGAAAACCTGACTTTGTAGTGGTAAATCCGCCTCGGGGAGGCCTTTCCAACAAGGTAAAACGGGCAATTTTGCGCTTAAATAGCCCAAAAATTATCTATTCATCGTGTAATCCTGAGAGCCTTTTTAGGGATTTAGAAGCTTTTAAAGAGCAATATAAGCTTGATTTCATTGAACCATTTGACTTTTTCCCTCATACGCCGCATCTTGAAGTTTTAGCCTTGCTGAAAATTAAAGCCACTTCTACCTTGGCAGATTCGGAAATATCCCCAAAAAGCTAATAAAACCAACCCTTTGTCAACCGGGGCGGTTGACAATTTCCAAAATAGCCCGGGGTTAATCTTTTTCCAGTTAAAAGGGGTTTAAGTAAAAAAGGCTTGACTATAATAGGTATAATAGTAAAATTTTACTATTAAAATTTCACTATTATTTCGCAAATCAGATATATAATATTTAAAATCAGATTTTAATTATTACCAATAGTATGGATGTAAGAGAGTTAATCCTAAAACAGGCTACTGTTTACCCTAAGAAACCGGCAATTATCTTTGAGGGTAACCAAGTGAGTTTTAGTCAATTAAAAGATACCTCTTTTAAATTCGCTAATTTTTTAACCAAAATCGGAGTTAAGCGTCAGGATAAAGTAGCGATATTTTTACCTAATAATCTTGAGGCGGTATTCTCTTTTCTGGGAAGTTTCTCGATTGGGTTAACAGTAGTTCCTTTTGATTTTATGCTGACCCAAAATGAGGTTATCGGCCTTCTTAAACACAGCCAGGCCAAAATTTTAGTAACCCAAGATAAAAAAGGTATAGATTTAGAAAAGATAAAAGAGGATTGCCCGGATTTAGAAGATATCATACTTTGCGGCCAGGAAATGCAAGGCTTTTTATCCTGGGATAAAATAATCACCGAAAGCAACGGTCATCCACCGATAGTTGAAGTCGAAGAAGATTCTTTATCATCGATATTCTATACTTCCGGTTCAACCGGGCATCCAAAAGGAGTAATGTTAACTTATCGCCACCTTGATAATCCGCCTAAATCAATAAACCACTTTTTAGGGGTTAGCGAAAAAGACATTTTTTTATGCGGTGGAGTTCCATTTTCTCATTTTGGAGGATTGGATTATATTCTTCTGATGATTTATTTTGCTTCCAGCTTGGTTTTAATGCCGCGTTTTCAGCCCTTTGAATTCTTAAAGAGTATCGAATCTTATAAGGTTACAATATTTTGTATTGTTCCGGCGATGTATGTAGCGATTTTATCTTTAAAAGAGGCTGATAAGTTTGACTTATCGAGCTTGCGTTTTGCAGTTGTTTTTGGTGCACCTTCATCACCGGTTTTATTGAAGAAGTTTAATAAAATTTGTCCTAATGCCAAGCTTTCTAACGGTTGGGGGATGACTGAGACCGCAGCTCCCAACACTTTGCTTGAACCGGGTTCAGATAAAATTTCAAGCATTGGAAAGTTTAGCCCGGATATGGAGGCAAAAATAATCGATGCCGAAGGTAATCAGCTTGGTGCTAATAAACAGGGAGAGCTTATAGTAAGAGGTTATTCGGTAATGAAGGGTTATTACCGGGAAGATGAATTAACCAACCAAGTCTTAGATAATCAAGGCTGGTTATATACCGGAGATATTGCCTATTATGATGAGGGAGGCCTTTTTTATATTGTCGGCAGAAAAAAAGATATGATTAAAGTAGCCGGTGAGATAGTTTTTTCAGCTGAGGTCGAAGAGAAAATCCAGCGCTATTCTAAAGTAAAAGAAGCGGCAGTTATCGGGGTTAAGGATGATTTAAGAGGAGAGGTTCCTAAAGCTTTTGTCGTTGCTTGCGAGAAGGTTGATGAAAGCGAATTAAGAGAATACTTAAAAAAATCCTTAGCACATTTTAAAATCCCGCATTACTTTGAATTCGTAGATGAACTGCCCAAGAATAGAACCGGAAAAATTGATAAGAAGAAATTAGTTTGAGAAAGGAGAATTAATTATGATGCAAAGAGAAGTACATATGGACCCCAAACAATTGTTACAATCTCTGCAATTTAGAGAAGGTGATTTTGGGGATATAGTTTTAGTAAGCGGCCAGCAACACCGGGCCCAATTATGTTTAAAGCATCTTGAGAACCCGGTTAAAAATTTTACTTTTTTAGGTTATACTTTTTGGACCGGCCATTATAAGGGAAGAAAAGTTACTGTTGGTAACGGAGGTTTTTATGCTCCGGATTCAGCTTTAGTAACCGAACTCCTATGCACCGGGGGGATTCAAACCTTTATTCGTTTAGGTTCCTGCGGCGCCTTAAGAGAAGATATCAATATCGGTGATTATGTAGTGGCAGATAAAATAATCCGCGGC
>CAZGLF010000083.1:0-5084 GCA_964526615.1 uncultured Planctomycetia bacterium | reverse complement strand
CCATACCAACTATTGGTGGCGCTTTTTTCTTTAAATACAAAGAAATGTCCTCGACAGCGGTATCAACAACTAATATTTTCATTGCTACATCGGCTGCTTTTGCTCTAGGCGTGATAGCTTTATGGGTATTAAAAAAAACCTTATTGAATAAAAAATTTAATTTATTTGGTTATTATTGTTTAGTTTTAAGTGTTTTAACCGTACTTGTAAGGTAAAATGAAGATAAATACTAGAGAAAAAAATGATGTTATAATACTAGACTTAGAAGGGGATATCGATATTGATGCCGGCAATCTTTTAGAAAATACCGGCTGGATTATGGGCAGCAAAACAAATAAACTCATATTAAATTTTGAAAATGTAAATTTAGTTGACTATGTAGGGGTATCTTTACTGGCAGTGATTTACAAAAATACCTTAAACCATCAGGGAAAAATGGAAATCTACAATGTACCTGGTCATGTAAAAAGATTATTCTCAATAGTAGGGCTGGATAGAATATTTACCTACCATAATAGCGAAGAAGAAGCAATAAGGACAATTGCTCAAGAACGGCCGGATAAAGACCAACAGCCGCTTCGTCGCCGCTTTAAAAGAGTGCCAATTAATTTGGAAATAAAATACCGTCCAAAAATCTCCCAAGAGAAAGAATGGCGCAAAGGAAAAATAATAAATTTAAGCGGGGATGGGGTTTTTGTAAGCACTCGAGAACTATTTCCGGTTGGACAAAACTTAGAAACCATTATCGCTTTAACGCCTAAACCCGGGCTATTGGAAATCGATGCAAGGGTGGTTTGGCTTTCTGATAAAGATCTACAGCCCAATGATTTTCCGGGAATGGGTTTAGAATTTGAAAACATAAAAGGTGAAATTCAAAAAATGATAATAACTTTTGTTGAAAAACACCTTACCCATTCATCCCAATAAATTAAAGATTTCTGGTTAGTAGCTTGACAAAAATAGGTCAATAGCTAAAATATGTTATATATTATATATAATATATAACAAGTCGAAAAAATGGAAATAAATATTAAAGAAGAAGGGACCTTGGCCATACTAGACATCAAAGGGGCTATCGATGTAAATTCCTACATTTTAGTCGAAAAAATCGGATGGATCCTTGAAAATCAAACTAACAATATTATCCTCAATTTTGAAAATGTCGAATCACTAGATTATGTTGGGGTTTTTCTTTTAACGGTTGCTTATAAAAATGTTGCTGCTAAAAACGGAAAGATCGAAATATATAATGTTCCTCTCAACGTTAAAAAACTATTTGCCATAGTAGGGCTTGATAAAGTTTTTAAATACTACGAAACCAAAGAAGATGTTATTAACGCAATTAAACGCTCAGCCCCTAAAGCGCCGGAACCTGAAATTAAACTAGACACCCAAGAAGAAAAACGAAAGAAAAAAGCTCGGACATCGAAACGTATACCTGTGGGGGCAACAATCGAATATATACAACAACCTTCACGTAATAATATTTTTTATAAAGGAAAAATAATAAATTTAAGCACCGAAGGCGTTTTTATATCCACCAAACAATTATTTTCAGCAGGCGATATTTTATTAGTTAAAATGCACTTGGAACCCGACCCAGGAATAGTTGAAGCAAAAGCAAAAGTAGTGTGGTTAGCCGATAAAGATGTTCAACCTCAATATTTTCCCGGCATGGGGCTGGAATTTATTGAGTTATCATCAGAAACCGCACGAAAAATAAATGCTTTCATTGATAGATGCGCAAAACATAGAGATAACCGTTAAATAAAGGAGGTAAAATATGCCATACGACAGCAGCTTAGACGAAGAATTGTTTTCAAAAGCTTGGGAATCTGAAGCAACCAAAGTTACCGTTAGCGTCCATTCATATAACAACGGGCCGAAAAAACTTCAAGTCACCCGTGAAAATAAAGATGCTAATGGAAATTTTCGCTTTACCAAACTAGGTAGAATATCGAAAGAAGAGCTAGGGGGGATTCTGCCTTTAATCCAAGAAGCATCGGATATAATGGGTGAATAAGCCTTTAACTACTTATTTTAATGAAAAAATATAGTTTTTTCTGGGTTTCTTTGCTCTCGCTACTGCTTATTGCCGGGAAGGCTTGGGCTCTACAATTTATTTTGGGCTCACAAGATTACCTTATATATTCAACCATTATCGACAGCCGCTACCTGGATAAAATCAACAACACAGCCACCATAAGAGGGCAAACAGCTATATATACACCTTTAGAAAATTTAGAATTTGAATTAAACCATCTTAAAGAAATAATCCCTAAAATGCACCAAGGCACCATAGTTGATTTTATAGCAAAAAACACAGAATCATATTCATTAAAAAACTTTATAAACCAAAGAGCCGATTATTTACTAGTAAATTCAGATGAAATTAACCTGATTTTTGGAAATCCTGAAAATTCTTGGGAGAGGTTTTACGAAGAATATCCCGATTCCGATGGGATTATTACCCTGTCAAGGGCCGGTTTCAATGAGAAAAAAAATCAAGCTTTAGTTTATGTTGCAAATCAATGGGAAGATAATTTAGGAACCGGCATTTATTACTTCTTAGAAAGACAAAAAGAAAATTTTTGGTCAATTAAGAATGAAGTTCCCATATGGCACGGTTGGAATGTCGAAAAAGGTAATCCTCCTTACCCAATACATCAAGAAAGCAAATAATGAGTAATCAAGATGACCGAAAAAAAGATGAGTTCATAAAGCCCTACCGCAAAGAAAGGGAAAATAATCTTTCCCGTTTGCGCGATTACACCAAAAACTACAACGTTGATCTTTTTATGGAGGATTTAGTTGTTTATTTTGAAGATGAAGTTGATTTCAACTTATCACAAATACGTAATATCATCGAAAGCCCCGGCAGGCTAGAAAATCTGATTCATAAAGCAAAACAAAGAAATACCCACCCGGTAACTGAATTCGTACAAGAACTTTTTAAAGACTTGGGATCTTAACCATTAGAAAGCTTTTCCTTAACTAAGGCGCTTACTTTTCTGGAATCGGCTCTAACCCCAACCTTAGATATAACCTCTTTCATAACTTTTCCCATATCTTTCATTGAAACAGCACCAGTTGAGGCGATAACCTCATTGATTATCGTGGTTAATTCTTGCTCTGAAAGCGGTTGAGGCAAGTATTGCTGGAGAATATTTAATTCTTTATCCAAATTTTCGATAAGGTCTTGGCGGCCACTGGAGGCAATGCTTTCTTTGCTGTCTTGAAGCCGTTTTTGTTGTTTTTTAAGCCCTCCCAAGACTTCATCATCGTCTAATGCCTTTTTCTTAAGGCTAATAGCTTGGTTTTTTAACTCCGAACGCAAAAAACTTAAAAAAGTTAATTTTATTTTGTCTTTAGATTTTAAAGCTTGCAGATAATCTTGGTAAATTTTTTCTTCTAGTGACATGAAAAAATTATATCATATTTAAATATAATATCAACAACTGTGCCAAGATATGATATAATTTGTTTTTGGAATATAAAATAATAAAGGAGGGACAATGGAAATCAGAAGCCTTATGACTAAAAATGTAATTACGGTTATCCCGTCTATGAATATTCATAAAGTAGCTGAATTATTTATCGAAAATGATATCGGCGGGGCTCCGGTAATTGATGAAACCGGTGAACTTTTAGGAATAATCGAGGAAGAAGCCATAATCTTCCAAGATAAAAAAGTGCACCTGCCAACATTTATACATCTATCCTTTGGTTTTATTACTTTAGGAGTTAAAAAATTTGAAGAAGAAGTTAAAAAAATTACCGCCCAAACTGTCGGGGAAATTATGGACAAAGATTTCTTAAGCATATCTGCCGATACTTCTTTAGAAGATGCCGCCACATTAATGATCGAACATGATCGTTATTACTGCCCGGTTGTCGAAGAAAAAAAACTAGTCGGTGTGATTACAAAAAAAGATATAGTTAAAGCTATTGCCAAAGAAACCGAATAAACGCAAATGATTTTCTTTATATATTCACTTATTGGAATTGCTGCCATTTTAGTAGTATGCTCTTTTACCCTTGATTCCGCTAAAGAAGGGGCCACTAAAAAACGCAAATCTAAGTTAACTCCTCAAGCCCAAAAGATTCTTGATTTGACCAATAAAATAAAAGATTTAAAACACCAGCTAAACCAACTAAAAACTCAAAATACCGCTTTAGAAAAGATAAAGGCCCGCAGCCTTAATCTTCAAACAGAAACCGAAAAACTTAAAACCAAAGAAAGTGAATTAAAAGCTCAGATAAAGCGAATGAAAAAATGGGTCGCCAACCAACAAGATATGCTCAAGAAAGACAAAACTCCGGTTTCTGAATACAAAGAAAAATTATCAGAAAAAGAAAAAACCTTGGAGGCTGAATTTTCAAAAAATGTAAGCTTGAACAAAAAATTAGATGAAACAAAAAAAGAACTCGATCAATTAGAAAAAAAGATGCGTTCTCTAAACGATGAAAAAATAGCTCTGGAAACAAAACTTAATAATAAAGATAAAAAAATGGAAAACCAAATTAACCAAGTACGGCTTCTTACCAATCAGATATCTGAAATGAAACAAAAATCTAAAGAGAGCGCTTGGGTCTCCAAAGAAGATTACCATAATCTTTATGAAGAATGTCAGGAGCTAAAACATGAATTAGAAATACGCAAAAAAGAAGTAGAAATAAAAGAAAACGATATTAAAAAAGTCGACCTCGAAAGAATTCGTCTAAAAAACAGATTGCTTGATGCTCAGCGAAAAGGAGTAATACCTCAAGAAAAAACTGAAGAAACCGAAACCTTCCCCGAAGAAACTCAACCTCAGGCAAAAAATGGGGAAGAATCAAAACCTCAGCCAAAAGAAACCGAAGGGGCTCAAATCTCAGAAGGAAAAACCGAAACCGAAAAAGAAAAAGACCAGAAGCCTCAACCCGAAGAAAAGAAAGGAAAACAGAAAGAAGATAAAGAAACATCCAACCCCACCCCAAAGAAAAAAGATCAAAAACAAGATATTCCGCAACGGCGAATCGAACTCGACAAAGTAAGAAATATCGGCATTATGGCTCATATTGATGCCGGTAAAACCACCATA
>CAZGLF010000082.1:0-5303 GCA_964526615.1 uncultured Planctomycetia bacterium | reverse complement strand
CAATTTTTTAATGCTTTTAAATAGCTCGTCACTGGAAGGTTCATAAAGTCTGCCCCCGGGAAAATTATTTAAGCCGATATGAATTGTGCCCTTTAAAAACGTCCCGGCACAAATTATCACTGCCTTGCCTTGAAAAAATTCCCCAAAATCAACCTTAACACCTTTAATTTTCTTATTTTTTACAACTATCTCACTTACTTTTGCCTCTAAAATATCTAAGTTTTTTAATTTTCCCAACAACTCTCTTGCTATCTTAGGGTATAAAAACATATCAACCTGTGCCCGGGTTGACCAGACAGCTTTACCCTTACTTCGATTAAGCACTCGATAACCAATAGAGCATTTATCGGTAATTTTACCAATCAACCCGCCTAAAGCATCTACTTCACGGACTAAATGGCCTTTAGAAACCCCACCAACTGCCGGATTGCAAGATAATTTAGCAATCTGGTTAATATCAGTAGTTAAAAGAAGGGTTTTTAAGCCTAGTTTTGATGAAGCATTAGCAGCCTCTACTCCAGCATGGCCGGCGCCAACAACAATAGTGTCGTATTTTTCCATAATTTGCCTTTATACCCAGTTACACCTCGTAGGTGTAACTGGGTATATCATTCACACAAAAGGCTTTTTATCTTTCCTAATTCCCGTTGATAAGAAGCTCTGTCTTTCACAAAACGCCTATAAGAAGCCTTGTTAATGTCTAAAACATCCTCATATCCACAAATTAATTCATTTTTCTTATAATTTCCTAAATATTCATTATAAGAAGACGCTTGCCAATCTTCCGGCTCATCAACTAAGTATGCAGTTACAGGATTTAAGTGTATATACCTGGTTAAATGCAGCAACTGTTCGTCAGTTTTAACTAAAACATTCTGGAATCTTCCTTCCCACAAAGGCCCTTTTCGTTTGTGTTTCGTATTAAAATATCGGCTATAACTATTAAGAATCTTTCCGGTAAAACTCGATATCCCGCCTTCTTTTAATTGTTTCAAAATAAGATGTATATGCGTAGTCATAACGCAATAAGCAATAATTTGAACTATTCTTTCTTTTCCTTCTGAAGCAGAAACAAAATACTCTTCAAATCCTTTTTTTTTAACGCTTTCCAGGTCCATAAATCTGGAAAATCTAAAAGGTAAATTTTTAAATTGATAGTATTTTAGCATATTTTTCATTCGCAAAAGTTTATCGCGGCTATTAAATATTTTGAAATCAGCAATACTCTTGCTGAAAATATGATAAATTTCTCCCACTACTAATTCTTTTTCCCGCTGCATCTTCTCGCCTTCTCGATTATTCTCCAGTTACACCTCCGGGGTGGAATTGGAATATTTTTTAGAAATTATAAGAGTAATTTAATAATGGAGGTTATTGCTGAAAATCATTCGCTAACACAAATAAAATATCTATCATAATCAGAAGTACCGCCGTGTGTATAACTAAATCCGGTTTCTACAACTTTAGAACCCTCTTTGCAATTAGGAACCGTACCTCCTCCAGAACAAATGGCATCTCCCCAAACTGCACAGCCTATACCACCATGCTCATCTTCATAACTTGTTTTTGCATAACCGGTAACGATTCCCTTGCCAAAAGCTGACTTCCACTGGCTTCCGTCGCAATACTGCATTTCTCCAGAATTATACCTTAGAGTTCCTGCCCTTGAAGCATTACAAAGATTAGTATTGCCGATCTTTATTCCGCCCTCAACATCTAATTTTGCTGCCGGGCTATCAGTACCAATTCCAACAGAACCATCTTCAACAGCAAAATAACTATTGCTGGTTGTTTTTAACTCCTTATAAACTCCATAAGGGGAAGGATAATAAGTAGTGACCGTTAATTGTTCTTGGGCAAAAACAAAATTAGCTAAAAGAAAACCTAAAATAAAAATAAAAAATAAAGCTTTAATTTTCATACTCCTCTCCTTTTTTTATATTTGATAATATTATTTTATTTTAAAAAAATATGAAAATCAACTGACAATTTATTTCTTTTTAGCTTGATTAGCAACTGAATTAATGGCTTTATTCACTGCTTCAGGATCACCTAAATAATAATGTTTGATTGGCTTTAGCTCATCATCTAATTCATATACCAAAGGCACTCCAGTTGGAATATTTAAACTGACTATATCTTCATCGCTGACATTGTCTAAATATTTAACCAAAGCTCTTAAGCTATTTCCATGAGCGGCGATTATAACTTTTTTACCCATCTTTAAAGAAGGTACGATAGTATTATGCCAGTAAGGCAGAAACCTCTCTACAGTATCTTTTAAGCATTCGGTTAAAGGAAGTTCTTCTTTGGTCAGATCTTTGTAGCGCGGGTCTTTTCCGGGATAACGGGGGTCATTTTCTTCTAGGGCCGGGGGTGGAGTATCATAACTTCTCCTCCATACCAAAACCTGCTTATCGCCAAATTTCTCGGCAGTTTCAGCTTTATTTAAACCCTGCAAGGCTCCATAATGTCTTTCATTAAGTCTCCAATTGCGATAAACCGGTATCCACATCAAATCCATATCTTCTAATGTTATCCATAAAGTACTAATTGCTCTTTTTAAAACTGAAGTATAGGCTATATCAAAAGTAAAACCCTCTTTTTTAAGCCAACGGGCTCCCTCGTGGGCTTCTTCTATCCCTTTCTTGGATAAACCGACATCGGTCCATCCGGTAAATTTATTTTCTAAGTTCCAGATACTCTCACCGTGCCTTAATAAAACTAATTTAATCATTTCTTCCTCCTCATGATTGTTTTATTATCGTATAATCACTAATTAATAATTGATTATAAAGCTCTTATAAAATAAATCAACCCTTAGTTTACCTAAGGGCTGACCTATTAAATTTAATTTTAGATAATTTATATTTTAAGCACTTAACACTTAGAATAACCACAAGCATCGCAGACTAAACAGCCTTCCTGATGCCTTAGAGCAAACCCGCACTCAACACAAACCCCTACTACGCTCTTTTTAGCGGTTTTCTTTTTAACCGTCATGGTAACTTTCTCTTGGGAGTTCTCTTTTTGGGTTTTATTAGCTACAGCGGCGATATCTGCAATCTCATTTTGATCGAGCGCTCTCTTCTCCAAAACTCTGGCTATAGCATCAGCGCAAGAAAATATCTTCTTACCCTTAGCCCAGGAAGGAGAAGGGCAGCGAATTCCTTTAAGTTGCTCAACGATAACTTTAATATCGATTCCGCCCCTAAGAGCTAAAGATACCAGCCTTCCTACTGCCTCAAGCTGAGATGCAGCACAGCCTCCGGCCTTTCCCATCTGAGTAAAAACTTCAAAGAAATTCCCTTCCTCATCTTGATTTACTGTAATGTAAAGATTTCCACAACCAGTTGTCATTTTAGTTGTTGTTCCTAAAATAACCTCCGGACGCGGCTTAGGATAGGGAATAAGAACCGAGTACCCTTGAACTTCTTGCTCTTTATTAGACTTGGCCTCTTTCTTTTTATCTATAGTAAGTACCTGGACTGTTCTGCTTCCGTCTCGGTAAACAGTTACGCCTTTACAATTCAACTTATAAGCTAATAAATATCCTTCTTTAACATCATCTACACCAGCAGCGTTGGGAAGATTAATAGTCTTTGAAACTGCATTATCGGTAAATTCTTGAAAAGCAGCTTGCATCTTTATGTGCCAAAATGGAGATATATCCATAGCTGTCTTGAAAACCCTTTTTGCTTTATCAGGAACTTCATCTATAGTTTGAATATTTTCACCGGATGCAATTCTTTTCATCAATTCTTTCGAATAAAATCCTTCTTTTTTAGCCCTATATTCAAATGCCGGGTCTGATTCGAGGAGTTTTTCTCCATCTAAAACATTGCGGAAATAACACAAAAAGAAATTTGGCTCAACACCTGAAGCTGTGGGGCCGGCAATAATACTTATTGTTCCGGTTGGTGCAATTGTAGTCAAAGTAGCGTTTCTTATTTTTATTCCTTTTTTGTGCCATTTGCTTTGATCCCAGGCAGGAAAAGCTCCTCTTGCCTTTGCTAGCTCTACTGAAGTTTCAATTGCTTTATCTCTGATAAACTTCATGACTTTTTTACCTAAATCAATAGCCTTATCGCTGTCATAAGGTATATCCAAAAAGCCTAACATAGTTGCCCAACCCATAACTCCCAGGCCGATCTTTCTAGTCTTAAGGGTATTTTCTTGAATTTGAGGCAAGGGAAACTTATTAGCATCAATAACATTATCAAGAAATCTTACTGCCTTGTGAGTGGTTACTCTTAATTTATCCCAATCGACTCCAAATTCATTATCACTTTTCTTTAACATCTTGGCTAAATTGATTGAACCAAGATTACAGCTCTCATAAGGCAATAACGGCTGCTCTCCGCAAGGGTTAGTACTTTCAATATCTCCTAATTGGGGAGTGGGATTGTCTTTATTCATCTTATCGATAAAAACTATTCCCGGCTCACCATTTTTATGGGCACAGTTAGCAATTATATTAAAAATTTCTGCTGCATTTAATTTACCAACAACTTTACCATCATGGGGGTCTTTTAAATCATACTCTTCTTTTGTAATAACTTTCTCCATAAATTCATCAGTTAAAGCAACTGAAATATTAAAATTAGAAATATCTCCTTCGGCCTCTTTACACTTTATAAACTCTAAAATATCAGGGTGATCAACTCTTAGTATGCCCATATTAGCACCGCGGCGAGTTCCGCCTTGCTTTACTGCCTGAGTAGCAGCATCAAAAACCTTCATAAAAGACACTGGCCCGGAAGCAACACCACCGGTTGATTTAACCACACTATTTTTGCTTCTTAAACGGGAAAAGCTAAATCCGGTTCCTCCACCGGTTTTATGAATCAAGGCAGTTGATTTTATCGCATCAAAAATTGATTCCATTGAATCTTGAACCGGAACAACAAAACAAGCTGAAAGCTGACCCAGCTCTTTACCGGCATTCATTAAGGTAGGTGAATTAGGCATGAACTCTAAGTCTCGCATCATTTCAAAAAAATCATTCTCAACTTTTTTAATCTTTTCAGTGCTAGCACCATAATTTTTTTCTACCCTAGCTAAGGCAGAAGCTACCCGCGTCAGCATCTCTTTCGGAGTCTCAACAGCTTCGCCTTTATCATTCTTTTTAAGATAACGTTTTTTTAAAACAACAATTGCATTTGAAGAAAAATTTAACCCAGAATCCATAACCCCCCTTTCTTTAACTATTAATTATTAATTGATCCTATTATTTTCTCTGAAGTATCTGTAATAATTGATTCAAAAAATTTTGACTTTCTCAATCGGTAAGAAAACATTTT
>CAZGLF010000081.1:0-5314 GCA_964526615.1 uncultured Planctomycetia bacterium | reverse complement strand
CTTATCTTCGGCGGGCGCTGAAACATCACCCCAATACCCATCCGGGCCCGTTCATCAGGGCTTAAATTATTTATCTCTTTACCTAAGAACTTTATTGTCCCTGAGGTTATCCGGTAATTATCAAAGCCCATGATTGCACCGATTAAGGTCGACTTTCCCGAACCGTTAGGTCCAAAAAGGATAAGGTTTTGATCGGCTTCAATATCTAAATCCAAACCGCTGAGAATCTTTTTACCCTCAACTTCAACACTTAAACCTCTGATTTCTAATATCTTCTCCATAAATATTTATTTCCTTACTGGTCATTTTACGAAAAATAAAGCCTTATTGCAAATTAACTTACCGAGAATATAAAACAATCTTACTATATATTTTAACCAAAGTCCCGGTTTCTAAGTAAATAACCCTCTAAAACAGCATCTTTTCTGCTCTTAGGGCTGCTAAAAAGGTCTTGCTGCTTATAATCGGGGTTATATTCGCAAATTAACCTATCTTCTAACTCATTATTTAAAACTATCTCGCCGTTTGCTAAGATATGTTTTACCTCGACGCCCTCCTGAGCCAAAGCATATGAATCTAAAACAAAACGGTGGCAATTAAAGGGTTCTTTTTCAGCACACATTAAGGCTAACTTATCTGCCGCTTTTATACATTCTTTAACCTCTAAAATTGCCTCTTTAAAGCTTTTTAACTCCCTTACCTTTCTAAAATCAACTATTCTTTTATCGGCAAAATATAATTTTGGATCATTATATCTTGCCCCTAAGCGGTCTCCCAGATATGAGTATTTTATTTTTTCATCACTTAAGCTCGAAATTAGATTTTCCCGGTTATATTGCGGGTTGTAGCGGCTGTAGGGTATGCTTCTGACATCAATGAGGTGCGAAATCGAATATTTTTTCAATAACCCTATAAAATCCTCTATCGGATGGGTAGAGTGTCCGATTGTAAAACAAGCTAAATTTTCCATATTATTATCAAAGCAGCCCAAAAGTATTAGCCGCTTCCTTACGCAAATCCATCCCTATCCGTCAAAGTTCCGGGATCTCAATTACCCGCACTGCACTAGCCTGAGGCCCTTTTTCGCCAAGCTCTTCAACATAATTAACTCCGGTTGTTTTTTGAAGCCGGTCAAAGTTTCCGCTGCGTAAACTATTCTTATGAAAATAAACTTCATGGCCGTCAAAAGCAGTGATAAATCCGTAACTCCGGTCTCTAAATATCTTTGTTACAACGCCGTTAACCTCTTTATGAGGGTGTTTTTTTACCTTTCCCTGCTGGATATCCTTTATTTCGCTCAACCGTCTAAAAGCAACGTGGAAGACTGTTTCTAACTCATCCTGCAGGGTTTCATGAATACTGCCTCCTCCGGGCTCTCTTTTTATAACGATCTCTTTTCCCGGGGGAACGGTAAGGTCTAACCTTACCCGGTACGGCCGTCCGCTCTCCTGGTATTTTTGAACTTTTTCAACTGCCAGCCGCACACTGCTAAGATGGGAACAGGCTTCTTCTAATTTAACAGCTTGGGCTTGAGCCCATTTCTGTATAGATTCATATTGCGAAACACCCCGAAAACTCACCTGAACCGGTACATTCATAGCTTTACCTCCTTAATTTACCGATAAATCACTATTTACCTTTTGTTATTATGATAAATAAAAAAGCTTCTACTGTAAATCGGCAAATTCTCCTTTTTTCTTAGTTTTTTCTACTTTGCAAGAATTTATCCCGAAAACATTTGACATATTAGATATAAAGCGTATATTGAAAGTGTTCAGTAAAAATCACAAATAAAAATTTAATTCTCTTAAACTGCAGGTAAAAAACCCTTGCGGCACCGCTTTTATTTCAAAAAATAAGGCTAAATTTTAGCAACCTAGTGTTAATTTATCAATCAAAACAAAGGAGGTAAGAATGGCTATTGAAAATGGTAAAGAAGTTTCATTTCATTACACACTGAAAGTTAACAAGGAAGTTATGGACACCTCGCAAGAGCGCGGCCCCTTAACTTATGTACACGGCCAAGGACAAATAATCCCCGGTTTAAGCAAAGCTTTGGAAGGCCTAAACCCGGGTGATAAAAAAAGTGTAACCCTTGAGCCGACCGATGCCTATGGTGAGGTTAACCCAAAGGCTTATCAAGAATTACCAAAATCACAATTACCTAAAGAAGTTGAACCAAAAATCGGCATGAATCTGCAAGCCACAACTCCTGACGGAAAACAGCAACTCATCAAAATTAGTGAAGTCAAAGATGACAGTATAGTGGTTGATTTAAATCATCCATTGGCCGGAAAAACTTTGAACTTCGATATTGAAGTAGTCTCGGTAAAATAAACTCAAATAAAATAGAAAATAATTTTTAAGCCCTCTTTAAGATAAAAGAGGGCTTTTTTTATAACTCTTTGTCTTTTTAAGTAAATCTTGAAAATCAAATGGTATCTACCACTAAAAAATATTAAATTAATAAAGAATTATAGCGAGATAAGAAAAACCTTGATCTTGAAAAATGCTATAGTGAAATTGAAAAAAATTCCCTTATTCCTGCAACTATTAAGTTTGTACCTATTGCCCCAACGATAAAGCCATTCAACCTCAAAAGCATCACCATTGTCTTATCAAACACTACCTTCATGGATTTTTTTAATAATTTATATTTTAAAATAGTTAAAAGAAAAACTAATCCGATATGAGCAAGCATACTGCCAGTTATTATCATACTGGCTTTTAGCGAGCCAAACCGATTGCCAATAATAATACACAACGATACTGTTGCTGCGCCAACCATAAACGGTAAGGCAATTTCTGCAGCTAGATCATCTAATGTTCCTTTAAGAATAAAAAAAGATCTTCTTCCCTGTACTATAAAAATCAATGCGTAAACAACTATTACTATTCCGCCAAATATCTTAAATGAGGAAAAATCAATAAATAATAGATTTTCGAATATAAGCTTCCCAAACAAGGCTGCCATTAAAAATATTATCAATGACAAACCTCCGGCCTTAAGAAGTACTTCTAAATATTGTTTTTTTCTTAAATCCTCTGCCACTGGATTAAGATAGATAAATAAAGCAAAGGGATTAAGTAATACTAAAAATGAAATAATATACTGCAACATAAAATTTATCGTTTTTATTATTATAGTAAAAGTGGACTTGAAAATCAAATTTACCTTAAGGCTCTTGCGATGAGGTCACTTTGTTCAACAATCTTGAATTGCGATTTATCTAAGATAGTTGAATAAAATTTGATAAGCCGAAATTATTAATTCATTTTTCCATTGTTGGCTGCCGGCTGATTGAAATAAAAACTTTTATTTAAGGTTTTTCACCGCCCATTATATCCATCAAACTTTTAGTTCCTTCTTTGATTTTTTCATCGATCTCTTCACTGCCCTCCTGCATCATATCCTGAGTAGCTTCTTCAGTCTTTTTCATGATATCTTCCCCCAGCTCACCAACATCAACATTTATAAGGTTATTAAGAGCAGTTTCAACTAATACTTTACTTATAATCAAAGACGCCAGCTGCTGCATATCTTTAACATCCCGATAGGTCTCTTGAAAATTTATCTCATATTCTTTAACTGAAGGCTCTGGGGAATTACTATAATCCTTATAAACCACCCTATCGATAGCCAACTGTAAAGTTGTAATATCTATCGGAACCTTTTTGCCTTCTTCGGTATCTTTTTCTTGGCCTTTTTTTTGGGATTTAACAACTTTTACTTTTTCAACGTTAATAACCCCTTCTTTGTTTTTTACCAGGTTGAATCTACTAAGGTGGAAACGCACCTCATTAAGCTTAACCTTTCCGCCTAAGAGGCTGCCCAGGTCGTAATCAATGTAAACTTCCGGTATCATAACCATGTCACCCTCAAAACCGCTTGGGTTCATTACCCGGATATTTTTTGCATCAACTTTGGTTGAAAATAAACCGATATTTATATCTTCAACCCGAGTCTCTAAGCCTGTGGCTTTGGCAACTGCTTTCTCGATTGCATGCTTAGCTACTAAATCCTTAGCTATAAACATAAAAAGCAATATTACCGCAAGAAGAATAAGAATCGTTCCCAGTTTCTTCATAAACCCCCTTTTTTTTAATACTTCCTTACACTTTACAATAGAATACCTTTTTTAATACTTTCAGACAATTGGGAAATTCTCCTTTTTTCTTAGTTTTTTCCACTAAATAAAAAAAAGGGCAAGAAATTAACTTTCCTGCCCTCTTTTACTTTTTTAATTTGATTAGCTTTTAGTAACGGCCGCCTCTATCGCGTCCACCGCCGCCGCCGAAATTATCACGGCGAGGTTTCATTTTTTGAGCTTTATTAACTCTCATTTTTCTTCCGTTTAAATCGTAATCATTTAAAGCTTCGATTGCTTTTTGTGCATCTTCTTCAGTCTCAAATTCTGCAAATCCAAAACCTTTAGCTCTTCCGGTATACTTATCTTTAATAAGTTTTACATCGGTTGCGCCTATTCCTTTCTCCTGCAGCAACTCTTTTAATTGTTCTTCGGTTACTCCGTATTCAAGGTTGCCTATATAAATCTTTTTTTCTTCTTCCATTTTCTTTTTTCTCCATTTAACTAAATCATTTCAACAAACACTAAACCTTTTTCCGTCTTCTCTCTTCTCGTCCTCTACATCCAACCTCCTCGGGCAACTGCTACTTTTACCGTGCAATCGCTTCTTCAACTTATTTCTGCCGGTAGGTAATCCTACCTTTACTCAAATCATACGGTGAGAGTTCCAAACTAACTCTGTCACCTACCAATATCCTAATAAAATACTTCCTCATTTTACCACGGGGATATGCCAAAACATTGTGCCCGCCGTCTAATTCTACCCGAAACATCGCATTTGGCAAGACATCGGTAACTACTCCCTCTGCCTTTACGGCTTCTTCTTTGGCCATATTCACCCCCTTTCTCAGAAATAAAAAAAACTGCAAAGTCCCAAGATCCAGACTATTGCAGCCTCAAGATATCGTAACCTTCTACATTACTACCATACTACTTTTTCAGGTTATGTCAACCTTTTTAAATAGTATTGAATTTAAAGCCCTTTTTAAAAAACAACTATTTATTGCGGCGCTTGGGAAACTTCTTTTTTACCTTAGCCCGCTCAACAAGGGGTTTTTTCCCGGATTTCGTCTTTTTAAAAGCCTTTAAGATTGTCTCGGCATCTTTGAAGGAAACTGTTATAAATGAAAAATTATCGAATACACTGATATCATTTATCCTGCCACGGTTGACATTCGCTGTCTTGGTAATCATATCGGCAATTTTACCTGCGCTTATCTTGTCAG
>CAZGLF010000080.1:0-5662 GCA_964526615.1 uncultured Planctomycetia bacterium | reverse complement strand
CAATACTTGCCATCACCCAAAGATATCGGAAAAATCCAAGGCCACAACCCGGAAAATATCGAAGAAACTATTGAGAGATCACCTCAGGACAATGAAAAATTTTCGGCTCTTGCATTTAAGGTCCAAAGTGATAAGCATATTGGCAAACTAGTATATACTCGAATATATTCTGGAACCCTAAAAGCTGGTTCCTATATTTTAAATGTGACCAAAGCAAAAAAAGAAAGGGTTGGAAGGATAATGCAGATGCATGCCAATCAGAGAGAAAATCTCGAAGCAATATTTGCTGGAGATATTGCCGCTTTAATCGGTTTAAACAATACTTTAACCGGCGATACTCTTTGTGATCCAGATAACCCTTTAATTTTAGAATCAATCGAATTCTCTGAACCGGTAGTATCGATAAGTATAAAGCCCCAAAGCCGCTCAGACCAAGATAAACTCGGCAAAGGCTTATCGAAACTCTCTGAAGAAGACCCAACCTTCCAATCCTACACCAACACTGATACCGGCGAAACTATAATTTCGGGGATGGGAGAGCTACATCTTGAGATAATTGTCGATCGCCTAAAAGAAGAATTTAAAATCGGCGCAACGGTCGGCCAACCTAAGGTAGCCTACAAAGAAACTATTTCAACCCAAATAACCCAAGATTACAAACACGTTAAACAAAGCGGCGGAAGAGGTCAATATGGACATGTGGTAATAGAAGTTGTACCCAATAAGGCTGGAGAAGGATTTGAATTCAAAAATAGCATTACCGGCGGAGCCATTCCTAAAGGTTATATTCCGGCGGTGGAAAAAGGAATCCTGGAAGCCCTAAAGGAAGGAGCCTATGCCGGTTATCCGATAGTTGATGTAGGGGTTAATTTAATCGATGGCTCCTATCACGAAGTAGACTCCTCCGAATTGGCTTTTAAAATCGCCGCTAGAACTTGTTTTAAAAATGCTTTCTTAAAAGCTAAACCTTTGTTGCTAGAACCTTATGTTTCTTTAGACATAAACACACCGGAAGAATATGCTAGCAATATTGTGGGGTATATATGTTCGCACCGCGGTAAAATAATTGCCATGGATGTAAAAAACAATCAAAAGATAATTAATGCCCAAGCACCTTTAGCTGAAATGTTTGGTTACACTAGCGACCTGCGCTCTTTAAGTAGTGGAAGAGCTACCTGTTCAATGCATTTTGAAAAATATCTTCAGGTTCCTCAGGAAATTGCCAAGAAAATAATCGAGGAAAACAAAAAAGACCCTTCTCAATAAGTTTTAGCTTGAAAATGAACATCTAAATATGATTAAAATTAATGCATTTTTCCTTAAGCTGTGATATAATTTTATAAAATGGATAATGTGATAAAAATTTTAATAATATCGTCAGATAAAAACCTTAAAGATGTTCTCAGTTTTTGTTTTGATGGATGGGGATATGAGGTTTTTTTAAAAGACGTCTCAAAAGATTACGATATTGAAGCAATTAAAAAAGTTTCACCTGATGTAATTGTAATCGATGTTCAATCAGCAAGAAAAGAACATTTGGAAATTTGCCGGCTTTTGAAAAATGATTTCTCAACTGCCTTTATCCCGATAATAACTCTAATAAATAAACGCCACTTAAGGGCTCACTTGCTCAATTTAAAACAAGGGGTTGATGATTATTTAATAAAGCCTCCTGACCCACTGGATTTACGAGTCAGGATTGAAATGACATTGCGCCGCTGTAAACACAGCATGCAGGCTAGCTCTTTAACTGGTTTACCCGGCGGCAGAATGCTAGAGGAAATATTAAGTGAAAAAGTGAAAAGCGATAAACCTTTTTCATTTGCTTATATTGATATTGATAATTTTAAATATTTTAATGATGTTTACGGATATCAAAAAGGAGATAAGGTAATACTTCAGACTGCCTATATGCTTTTTAGTGTATTAAAAAACCTGGGCAACGAAGATGACTTTATAAGCCATATTGGAGGAGACGACTTTGCTTTAATAACCACTCCGGATAAATATGAAAATATTTGTCAACATTTCATTCAAATGTTTGATAATATAATACCTTTTCACTATACGAAAGAAGACCGTCAACACGGTTTCGTAATGGCTAGAGACAGAACCAGAAAAATCAAAAAAATACCTTTAATGAGCGTTTCGATACCTGTGGTCACCCAGGATAGTTCTTTTTCTTTTAAAAATATAATTGAGATAAATGAAAAAATAGCTGAAATAAAACGCTATCTAAAAACCATAGCGGAAAGCAAATTTATGGCCGACCGCCGAGATATAAAGGCTAAATCCAACAGTTTTCCGCAAGTTCATAAAAAGGGCAGCAACTTAGGTATTTACCGGCCGTTGGGTCAAATACTTCTTGAACAAAACTTAGTTTCATATGAACAACTTGATGAAGCTTTGAACATTCATTGGAGAAAGGGAGTTTTTCTCGGTGAAATCTTAAAAGATTTAGGATTTTTAACAGCCGAAGACCTAGAAAAAGCTTTGCAAATGCAAAAAGTGAATTTTTCATATTCTTCACTTAAAAGCTAATCATGAAGGAGATTAAATGATAAACGGAATCCTCCAAAAAACTTACTTTGGCAACAGCCTCCTAGATTATTTAATAAGCTTGGGTATTTTAATCATATGCTTGGTTACGGTAAAAATATTTCAAGCTGTCTTTTTAAAAGCTCTCCGAAAAAAGGCTAAAACTACCAAAACTTCCGTAGATGACTTCTTAGGCAACATTCTCGCAAAAATAGTTGTGCCGTTTCTTTACCTAGCCTCTTTGTATGTGAGTATAAATCTGCTTCAACTTAACCCTAAGCTAAATAAAGTATTTAGTGTATTAGCAACAGCGATAGTTACTTTTTTCGTTGCAAAACTAATCATAAAACTTACCACCTACGGTTTTGGAACTTATTTTCGCAAACGAACTGCAAATATAGCTTTGGAACATAGTTTAACCGGGATCTTAAAGGTAATAAAATTTATAATTTGGGCTTTAGCGATAGTCTTTTATTTGGATAATCTGGGTTTTAAAATTTCAACCGTAATAGCCGGGTTAGGAATCGGTGGTGTTGCAATTGCTTTAGCGGCCCAAGCTATATTAAAAGATCTTTTCAGTTACTTTTCGATTATATTTGACCGGCCGTTTGAGGTGGGAGATTTTATTATAACCGGTGACCTATTGGGAACAGTAGAACACATCGGTATCAAAACTACCCGGGTACGAAGCCTTGGCGGAGAAGAACTGGTTTTTTCGAACTCCGATCTAACCGATTCACGCTTGCGTAATTACAAGAGAATGGCCAAAAGAAGGGTAGTCTTTAAATTAGGTGTCACCTATAACACCCCTCTTTCCAAATTAAAAGAATTACCTAAGATTATTGAGGATATCATAAAAAATGTCGAAAATACCACTTTTGACCGGGCTCATTTTTTCTCTTACGGTGATTTTAATCTAGTATTTGAAATAGTTTATTACGTCCTTAGCAGCGACTACAATAAATATATGGATATTCAGCAAGAGATAAATTTTAATGTCAAGGAAGCTTTTGAAAAACTTGGTGTTGAGTTTGCATTTCCTACTCAAACCGTATATTTAAATAAATAAAATATTAATTGGCAAGGTTGCAATTGGTATAAGAAATATTGTATAATTTAATTGCCGATAAGGGCAAACTTGCAGAAATGCAAGGACGTTCCGCTTGTGAACTTAGTTCTCAGCGGAACCCCGCAAAGTCTCAAAGAAACGATGCGGGGCAAAGCCAACGGACCTAAGGCAAAGGAGCTGTTCACTTGTAAACGATCTTCATACCGCACGCTCCCTAACGTTTGCGAGTAGGTAAAGGACAGCATTGCTATGGTGGCTGGGTTGCCGAAGAAGAACCAAATTGAAACAATTGGGCCCTTATCGGCCCTTTTTTTATCCTGCCAATTATAAATAAGCACTTAAAATAATGAACATCTATTTTTTAATCATAATACTAATATTACTATTCAATTATCTCCTAAGCTTCTTAGTCGGTATTCTCAATATTAAATATGCCAAGAAAAAACTCCCCGAAGAATTCAAGGGTTATTATGACCAGGAAAAATATAAAAAATCCCAGCAATACTTAAAAAATAATACTTATTTTAAACTAATTCACCGTAGTGTTGTTTTAATCTTGGTCTTAATATTAATATCAAGCGGAGGATTTAATTTTATTGACCAAATAGCAAGGTTATTTGGTTTTAATCAAATAGTAACCGGCCTAATCTTTGCAGCTATATTATTTATTCTGTTTCAGATTATTGAAATTCCTTTTTCGGCATACCACACTTTTAAATTAGAAGAAAAATACGGTTTCAACCGCATGAGACCTAAAACCTTTATCTTCGACCTATTGAAAGGATGGCTATTAGCCTTTTTGATTGGAGGGACGATTTTTGCGGTGGTTATTTGGTTTTTTATCGAAACCGGTGTTTGGGCATGGGTTTGGTGCTGGATAGCAATTAGTTTATTTGAACTTTTCATCTTATTTATCGCTCCGGTAGTTATCATGCCTTTATTTAATAAATTTGAACCGCTTGAAGAGGGAGAACTGAAAGAAACCTTGCAAAATTATGCTCAATCACAAAATTTCAAAATACAAGGAGTTTTCAAAATGGATGGTTCAAAACGCTCAACTAAATCTAATGCTTATTTTACTGGTTTCGGCAGGTACCGTAGAATAGTCCTATTTGATACTTTAATTGAAAAACATACCGTAGATGAATTAGTTTCGGTGCTCGCCCATGAAATGGGCCACTACAAAAAAAACCACATTTTTAAATCAATTCTTCTTTCAATCATTACCAGCGGCATTATGTTCTTCATTCTTTCGTTGTTTATTAATAATCCTGGTTTATTTGCTGCCTTTAAAATGGAAAATCTCTCAATATATGCAAGCTTGATATTTTTCAGCTTTCTCTATGCGCCGATAAGTTTGATCCTATCAATCTTTGGCAATCATCTCTCAAGAAAGCATGAATATGAGGCTGATTTTTACGCAATATCAACCTTTAAAAAACCTCAAGCATTCATTGATGCCTTAAAAAAATTAAGTGTCGACAATCTATCTAATTTGACTCCGCACCCTTTAAAGGTTTTTCTGCACTATTCTCATCCGCCAGTATTAAAGAGAGTAGAGGCTATCAAGGCCAAAATACCAAAAATCCCTTAAAAAGAAAGACTTAAATACCCTAATTTGAGGCAAAAATAGGGTTTTTTTGGACTTTTCAATAGGTTTGCTATTCTAACAACAAGTAAGGACATAAAAAAGGCTTAAAAAGCAAATACAGCCCTTATTAATATAATATATATTGCATTAGGTCTTGGCCAAAATTGACCTTTAAAGCAAGTAGGTGTTGCTTATTTTTCTAATTATTGTAAATTAGTATTTAGCACAAAAAAACGACAAATAATTAGCCTTTCAACTAAAGACAATATCCGCCAAGGGGGGCCTGGGACGGTAATCTTTGAATGGTTGATGGCTGGGCCAATTCAAAGTAAGGAAGAAGCTTTAAGGATAAGAAACCAAGCCCAGGATAATCCAATGTATAAGGGGACAATGATTTCAGAAGATACTAAAGCGCTGTGTATATATGTTCCAATAAAAAAGAAAGATTACAGTTATCAAACATC
>CAZGLF010000079.1:0-5844 GCA_964526615.1 uncultured Planctomycetia bacterium | reverse complement strand
ATCCGATTCTGCAAAAAGATTAAAACCCTCTGATAGATTAGAAGTTCGTTTAAATATTTCAGAAAAAAACACCCGCCTTTTCCAAAAAGTTCAGGATAACCACATAAGAGCAATAATAAATTACCTAGAAGAGATAGGAGTTGGATTAGATGAGACCGATTTAAGAGTCCTGTCAAGATTAAGCTTTTCAGGAGCATTAAGCCAGCTTTCATTTGAAGATTCCGAAATAATCGAAGCTCACTTAAAGCCGATTGCGGCATTGTTTTTAGGGGTTGCAGATGACGGCCTAAAACATCAAAGATCAAAATATATTTATGATATTGCTCACAAGATGGGTATAGATTTAGAAGATATCGAATCTATTACTCTTGGCGGGGTTACTCTGGATAAAGCCGGAGAAGGGGATAATAGGTTTGCCTATCGTGTAAGTATTGCAAGTAAAGATAAAGAGATAGATTTTTTAATCGCCGTTAGTAAAGAAGATCCTGAAATTCCAATTGAAGATATGGCAAGGCATAGCAAACCTGAGCATGATAACCTTTGTCAATATTGGCAAAAAGCACCGATGCTTTTGCAACAGCCTTTCGGTTATACCGAGTATAAATATGTATATAAAGGTAAGCCGCACATAATAATGGCGATATTTAAAGAGTACTTAAAAGGTTATGACTTAAAAAAGTATGTTGAAACTTTTATAAACCAAGGCCAAACTACCCATCAAGACCGTGAATTAATGCATCGAATTTTCGCTAATGTAGGGATGATGGTGGCAGAGTTTATGATATTAAGCCACGGAAGATTCCCGCGTGATGTAATAACAAATTTCGGAAATGTTATTATTACCGAGGATGAAGGGGTTATTAGAGCCCGAATTTGTGATTTTCCTTATCTTATAAAAGAAGCTAACAGAATTCCTTCTATTGCTACTGAAATAAGAGCTTCATCAAGTGTTTTTAATAATTATGTTGATTATGATAAAGGATTTTATGCTTTAGCTTTAGTGCAAGGGTTCCTGGACTGTTTAGGCCAGAATTATCCAAAAATAGCAAGTCTTATATATCGGGAGATAACAAAAACCCTTAATATAATCCCAAGCCCCCAAGAAGAAAGTAGAGTTTCTTTAATCGATAATTGTTTAGTCCAAGCACTTCCTGATAATGCTGAAGTAGATTTCTCAAAGGTATCAACCAGAATTATTCAAGACAGAATTTGCTTAGATTTAGAGGAAGCAATAGATGCAATAATTGAGCAAGGTTTTGAATGGGTTTTAGAAGGAATTTTTATAAAAGCAATTGAAACGGAAGAAGGGGACGCTAATCTCTGGCACGCATCTAGGTATAAGGAAGATAAAGATTATATTTCATTAGCAAAAATTAAAACAAACTTAGGTTCACAAAAGGCAGATATTGAAAAAGATATAAATGATAATAGTTGGGTTGGTGCTGATTATGAAAAATTAGAATTAACAAATAATGGTTATAAAACCTATGAAGAAGCTTGGCGACAGCTTATAACTGGAAACAAAGACGCAGCAGAGGCTATCGTAAACAATCTAAGGTTATCGGGAACCATAACCCAATATTGGCTGATAAGCGAAAGATCCAGATATTTAGACCCGGTAAACAAGCCAGTTGAAGGTTGTTCTATTGAAACACCTTTAACTAGAGAGGGCGCAATTTATATTCAAAAAATAGTAGATGAGATACATAAAATAGAAGAAGAATTAGGAATTCCTACCCATCGAGATAATATTGAAATTTCAAGCCCGGCTGAGCTAGCTGCTAGGGAATTAATAACCAATATTTTAAAGTATGCTCAGGAGGGATTTTTAATAGTTGAGAATATATATGATTTTTATGGAAATAAAGTAGGTATTAAAATAACAGCCTTTGATAGAGGGCCGGGGATAAAAGATTCAAAAAAGGCTTTAAGCCCTCAGGAATTTTCATCAGGAACCAGAGGAATGGGGTTGTCTATCCTTTCCGCAAGAGATCGGGTTTATTTAAAGAATTTTCAATTAACGGCCATATTAGATAAAGGAACTTTTATATCAATTGATGTTTTAAGCAAGGGGCAGGCCTCGACCCAAAGAGGCTCTACTTTTCCCGTGGCTGGTGGAGACTCTATGCCTGCCCCCTTCCATAAAAAAGCTCACTCTTTTACGGTTTTAAGCCAAGTAGCCGGCAGCATAATTTTTCCTGAATCAAGAAAAGGATTTTTGAAATTAGCAAGAATTTCTTATCGAATAATTTTAGAATATTTAAAAAGAAGCGGAGGAATCCGAGGCCAACCGGTAATTAGAAGCATTTTAGCCTTTATTTACCCTATAGCTTATCGAAAACAAAACGCCCAAATAGAATGGAATATATTACCTCAAGAGATTAAAGAAATTTGCTCTTGGATAATTTACTCAGAGAAAGATCAAGACTTATTAATAAACCAAATAAACCTGCACGAATCTTATCCAACAGAATTAACCGCTCTTAGAAATCAAGCCCAAAGTTTATTACCGGTTAAAAGGTTAAAAAAACTTATAAAAGCTACCAAAGAAGCTAAATTCCAATCCGGAAATTTAGTTGATTTAACTAAATTAGGTAAAGATGTTGAAATAATAATTGTTGGAGACTTGCACGCTAGGACAAATAACTTAAGAAGAATTCTTAATCATCGAGAAATCCAAGAGGGTTTGAGTGTTTTAGAAAAGATAGAGCAAAAAAAGGCAGTGTTAGTTATTTTAGGTGATCTCATCCATAATGACCCGGATTTTGAAGACGGAATGAGCGACATTGATCTTTGGTTTGATCTTTCTGATATGGATGACTCAATGAATATTATGGATTTGGTTATGAATCTTAAGATAGATAACCCGGATTACCTGTATTATATTTTAGGCGACCATGATAATCCTTGGGAAGATTGTTGTAAAGGCAATATTGACCAAGCATATATATATCGAGAAGAGCTTAAAAAAAGATACGGCAATCAATATTTAGAATTATACCGTGATTTTATCGATGTTAGCCCGGTAGCATTGGTTGCCAAAGACTTAACCGCTGCTCATGGCGGGCCGGTAGTTAAACTTAGCCTAGAGGAATTAAAAAATGCCGGTAAATTTAATTTAGGCATATTAGCTGCTTTATGGGGCCGGCCAAGACAATATCAAGATGAATCATTAAGAGAGTGGCGTGAAACCGGCCGCCTAAGCGCCCTCTGCAAGTATAATCACGGCCTTTATTATGATCAGGAGGCAACCGATGCTTTTAATAGAGAATTAGGCCAACAAGAAGCTATTTTTATCTGTGCTCATACCCCGCAATTAATCGAAGAAGGCTTTTATGGAAAGCTTTCCGATAAACACTATGTTATTTATTCCGGCTGGGATATTTTTGGTTACGCTTCTTTTAAAAATCAGAAATTAGAATTTATCGAATTAGAAAATAAAACGGAATCAGAAGAAAGTTTAAGTATAATTAATATTTTTCTGAGAAAATTAGCCTGGCCTTTCATTCAAGCCGTAAAAGCTATTTTTATTTTATCTAAAAATGTAAACGTTTACCGATTATTATTGAAGGGACGGGTCTCATACCCTGAAGAAATTACCTCTTCCGTGGCTGGTGGGGTTTCTTCACCCGTCCCTGCTTATTTTGGGGAATTAGCATTTGCGGTTAGAGAAGTAAAACCAAAAAAGGCCAAGAAATTACTCGATAAAATTCAAAAGAAAAATAAGAATTCAAGAGCAATGTTTTTTAGGTGTTTTCCTAAAGAAGATAAAACTAATCGCATCCAAGAACACAAAAAGATTAGTGAATTTGTAAATTTAGTGACTGAGCTGTTAGAAGAAAATAGAACAGATGATGAAATTATATTTTCGGTAAAATTAACAGTTGAAGAATTAGCCCGCAATATCTTAAGGCATTCAAGAGATAACTTAAGAGACAGAGAGCAGGATGTTTTTGGCGTTGCAGCTGGTGTAATAACAGAATATAGAGGTAAAAAAAGGTTAGAACTTTTGTTTTATGATAATGGAGCAGGGTATGAAGTTGATAATTTACCCAGAAAATTTTTAGGCTGCACCGACGATGAAAATCTTGAAGTTCCTTCAGGAAGAGGGGTTCTACTTAGCATTTGGAAAATAGTAGGAGATTTAAAGGCAGGGTATATTCATTTTGCATCTAAGAATAAGAGATTGATTATTAGGGAATTCTCTGAGCAATGTAATGTAAAGTGGGAAACAGTAAAAGACCCGGCAATTTATAGAGGATTTTTGGTACGGGCTGGCATAGAACTTGAATCTAACCCGGTTGCCGATTCGCTTCAACCGTTAAAAAGGCTGGATAGAGTAGTCCGCAAGAATATAAGCAGGATTAAATTATGGTTTAAAAACAACGCAAGGCGAATATTTATTCTATTTATTTTATCTAGTTATTTGATTTCAGCTTTACCCGGCTGCAGTCAACAGGGTGCTTATCGTTTTTCAGCAAAGTTTAAAGACGCAGAAAGTTGGTTGGTAAAAGGCGATAATTTTTCAAAAAAAGGAAATTATAAAGAAGCAATAGAGAGTTATAAAAAGGCATTAAACATAGCCCCGGATATGATTATCATAAGAGCTAAATTAGCTACCGAATATGCCAGAGAAGTTTATGCTGACAGTAATATCCCTGAAGATGCAGAAGAACATTTTTTAAAGGGCTATAATTTCTATGTTTTAGGAGAAATAGATAAAGCGATAAAAGAATTTTCTAGGGCAACTGATATTTATTCGGCTTATGCCGCAGCATATTATCAAAGAGGCAATGCTTATTATGACCAAGAAAATTATCAAAAAGCTATGGATAGTTATAAGAAGGCTTTAAATTTAAAATCACAATTTACTCCGGTAGTAAAAAGGAATTTACGCCTTGCTCAAAGAAAGGCTGAGGAAATACGTTTGGATAATTTGATGACTTCCCGAGAGCATTTTATGAAAGGCTTAGAACACTTAAGAAAAGAAGAATTTATTCTTGCCGCCGAAGAATTTTCAAAAGCTATCGAGAAAGACTCCAGAAATCATAAGGCTTATTTTTACCGCGGAATTCTTTATTTAAAGGTTAAACATTACGATAAAGCTATAGAAGATTTTACGGCTGTAATTAAACTAGATTCTAAGAATATAGACGCTTACATAAGTCGAGGTATAACTTATAATTCAAAGGAACAATATTTTAAAGCGATAGAAGATTTTAATTCCGCTTTAGGTATCGATTCCAATAATATACATGCATATATAAACAGAGGAGTATCTCATACGAAACTTGAAAAATATGGCAAAGCTTCAAGCGATTTTGCCTCAGCAGAAAAAATAGATCCAGATAATATCGAGCTTTATATAAACCGGGCTATCTTGTTTGTTGCTCAAGACGAATATGATAAGGCTATCGAAGACCTTAATAAAGCTATAGCGAAAAATGTAAAAAATAAAGGTTTTGTCATTTATTTAACTAGAGGAATTGCTTACGGGAAAAAGAAAGAATTTGATAAAGCGATAAAGAATTTTGAATTAGCTATTCAGTTTGACTCCCAAAATTCGGATGGCCATATCAATTTAGGTATCACTTATTTCAATAAGGGGGAATTTAAAAAAGCAATAGAGTGTTTCGATATAGCTTTAAGAGTAAATCCTTTTTTAGAAAATGCCGGGAATAAAATAAGTAATGCCTTTGCTCAAGAAGCAGAAGTTAATTTAGGTAAAAAACTTAATATTTTTATTCCGCAAGAAGCCAGAGAGCACTTTTTTCAAGGCATTAAATATTTTTATGAAGAAGATAATACTAGCTTAGCTATAGATGAGCTTAACAAAGCCTTAGA
>CAZGLF010000078.1:0-5855 GCA_964526615.1 uncultured Planctomycetia bacterium | reverse complement strand
TTTACTATAAAAAAAGAGGCGCCGTTATTCCCGCGTATCGATGTTGATTGATTCTCATTGCCACTTTAATTCACTCTCAAAAGATAAAACAATCCAGCTGATTAATTCTATATCTGGAAATTATTGTTTTATCGATTCAAGTATCGACCTTGAAAGTTCAAAAGCCTCCTGCCAATTATCAGCTAAGTATGATTTCATATATAGTGCTTTAGGATTTCATCCTTTTTCTTTAAAGAGTTTTTCCGATGAAACTTTAAAAAATTACAAAGAATTAATTAAAAGCAACCAAAAGATAATCTTAATTGGCGAAATTGGTTTAGATAAAACCGCAGATGAGCCCTTAGAGAAACAGGAGGAGGTATTTGTTGAATTTATTAAATTAGCCAAAGAGCTCAATTTAAGTATCGCTATTCATAATCGAATAGATGATGAGCGGGTTTTAAATATTTTAGATAGGTTTTATTCTGATTATCAGAAAGTAATATTTCATTGTTTCTCTTATGGAGTAGAATTCCTAGAAAAAATATTAGAAAAAGGGGGTAGTGTTTCTTTTTCGCTTAATGTGTTAAGAAAAAACAAAAAGATACTGGATTCTTTAAAGAGATGCCCTTTGGATAATCTTTTGCTTGAAACTGATTCTCCTTATATGAGAATCGGTAAAGATAAGTCAACCCCTTTAGATGTTGATAAGGTTTATGATTTGGCTAGTTCGGTGAAAAATGTAGAAAAATCTCAACTGGAAAATAAAATATCTGCTAATTGTAATCGTCTATGTAAAGGAAAATTTAGCTTTTAGTTTTTCAGAATAAATTATATAATAGCTATATAAAACTCGACCAATTTAAGCAAGTTAGGAGGAGTTATGAAAGATAAACGAAAGAAACCAACTGATTTTAATCTACTCAACTTAATAATTCAAGAATTAAATGAAGACCCTAAGCGTAAACTTAATATTGCGTTTTGTCTTATGACGGTAATCCCGTTTTTGGTTTTTTTCTATGTTTTAGTAGAAAGGGTAGCAAACATTGAAGTTTTAGTTGGAAATACCGGCTTGATTCTAACCATAGCCGTTTTTATTGCTTTGGGAGGGTTTTTCATTGGTTATAGCATAATAAAGAAGATATTGGATAAAACCATGTTTTATGCAGCTCAATTAAAACGTAGTGATAAGATAAAATCCAGCTATGTTATGGCGGTGTCACATGAGCTAAAAAACCCGATTAGTGTAGTAAAGACTAATATTTCAAATATTTTAGAAGGGTTAGTAGGTAAAGCTGATGAGCAGCAAAAGAAAGTTTTACAGGTTTGTCAGAACGTAATTGACCGGGTAAATTATTTGGTCCGCCAATTAGTCGATGTTCACAAGATGGAATCAAATGTTGTAGAGATAAAAAGAGAACTTTGTGATTTAGTTGAGATATTAGAAGGACAAGTCAATGAGCTAAAGAATACCTTCGAAGAAAAAAATATAAAACTTATCAAAAAAATCATCCATAAAGACCTAGCTATGTGGGCTGATTATGAAAAAATGAATCAGGTCATTAATAATCTTTTGGATAATGCCTTAAGGCATACCCCGGAAGGAGGCGATGTAGTATTAAAGGTTCAGCCGGTAGATAAATTTGTCCGTTTAGAGTGCATAAATACTGGAGCTCCAATCGAACAAAAAAGATTGGATAAAATATTCGATAAATTTAGAAGCATCGAAGATCAAGAGGAAGCCGATCTTGGATTAGTAATAACCAAAGATATAGTAGAGCTTCATAAAGGTAAGATTTGGGCCGAGAATATTCCCGGCGGAGGGTCAAAATTCATCGTGATATTGCCAAGAGACCTAAGGCAAGACAAAAGAAGCTAACCTATAATTGTAAAGTCGACAAAAATGCAATCAATAAAATTCAAAGATAAGCGGTTATTTTATCTTGATCAGACTAAGCTTCCTCAAAAAGAACTTTGGATAGAATGCAAAAATCTTGATAATGCTTATTATGCGATTAAGTCGTTAAAGGTCAGGGGCGCCCCTTTAATTGGAGTGTTTGCGGCCTATGCAATTTATATCCACCTAAAAAATATATCTTCGGTTAAAAATCTTAAGAATTCTTTTTCATTTCTTAAATCCTGCCGTCCTACAGCAGTGAATTTAAGCTGGGCCCTGGAGTGCCTTGAGGCAAGATTTCAAAAAATAAGAAATGAAAGCCTTGATTTAATACGTAAAGAAACCTTAAAAGAAGCCCAGAAGATACACCGCCAGGATATAGAGCTTTGTGAAAACATGGCAAAAAACGGCCTGAGTTTAATAAGAAAAGGCGATTCGATATTAACCCACTGTAATAGCGGAGTCTTGGCTACCTCAGGTATCGGTACAGCTTTAGGAGTAATCCATAGGGCTAAAGAGGCATATAAAGATATAACTGTTTATGTTGATGAAACCAGGCCGCTCCTGCAGGGTTCAAGGTTAACTGCTTGGGAGTTAATGAAGAAAAAAATAAAGGCTTATTTGATTTGTGACAATATGGCAGCAGCTTTAATGGATCAGAGAAGGATCAATAAGATATTTTTAGGTGCCGATAGGATTGCTGCAAATGGTGATACCGCTAATAAAATTGGAACTTATAATTTAGCAATATTGGCCAAATATCACAAGATACCTTTTTATGTAGTAGCGCCAACCAGTACTTTTGATTTAAAAGTAAAAAACGGCCATGATATTGCGATTGAGGAACGCCGGGCTGATGAGGTAAAAAATATTTTAGGACAACTGCAAATAGCACCTGACAAAATCAAAGCAAAAAATCCTGCCTTTGATATTACCCCTAATAAACTTATTACCGCTATAGTAAGCGATAAGGGCATAATTTACCCGCCGTTTCGCAAGAATATTGCAAAAATAATTAAATAAAATAGAAAGCTTTGGTTTTCTACTGGGAAATAGATGTTTTATTATGAAATATTGTGGCTGATATAAAATTAGTATGGTATCTTTTCGATGTCAGAATTTTGCATGTACCATTGCATTGCCTTTTGTAAATGTGCGCTGTGGTTTTCCACAAGTGTTGTATGCTCGAGTTTTTGTTTCACGGATTCCAGGGTGGCTCGGACGGACTTTGGATAGGTAAAACGAAAATTAAATATAACATCGTCATTGTCGTTTACTACAAGGAAAATACTATCTACTTCGCAAAAGCGGCGGATAAGCCAATTTCCTTGGCGCTGGTTAATATTAGGTAATGGATAGGGAGAAAGAGAATATTCTTGCCTATAGATCTTGCCATTAGGGAGTTTAAACATAATATAGTGAACAAATATAGGGCCATAGGGCGTATCTACCCACAATGGTTTCCAGCGAGCGTCTACTATTTCTTGAGGGAAATTATTACGATTAACTTGCAGTAAAATAGCAAGAGTTAGGCTAAGGCCGTCACGGACTATCTGGACGAATTGACCACCAGTTCGTTGCACCGATTGCATGACAGTTAACATCTTAGCTGTATTAATATTCCATCCAGGATACGTGAAGATATTTTCCCAATTTTTGAAGTATTGTTCGCGCATGGAGGCATCGAAGTGGTCTGGGTTGAGTTTCAGTACTTGTCTACGCAACCTTTGGCCAGTTTCGTCATCCCGAAGAAGCGAGTGTGTTTCTGCTTTGGCAAAAAGAAAGTTTGGATTGTCGGGTGAAAGCTGTAAAATTCGATCAATAATCTCTAATAAAGGGAAAGAACGCTTTTCTTTGGTGACTCCAAATGTAAGGTCTAATAGATAGGCGCCGGCATAACTACGTTTAATGGCTTGATCTGCGAAGCTAGATGCTTGTGCGATAAGCCGGGAGATTTCAGAGTTATTTTCTTTAGGTTGATTGTTATTTTTTCTAAAGAATTTATCTAAAATTCCCATATTATTTTATTTATGAAACTTTATCTGTTTTATTTTTTCTAATGTATTATCAGGGTCAGAGAAACTTTCCGTATAGGAATATTGAATTTGATAGCGTTTTTGAAGAGTATGAATAATTATAAATGTGGAATGCATTATTTTATCCCCAAGATTCATTTTGAACCTACCGCTTAAACCTTTGTTGTTATCGATTTCGATTTCTTCCTCAGATCCATCAACCCAAGCTTTTAGGCTTTTGTGAAATTTTGTTGCATTATCGAAATCCTGTTTAAGGTTAAGGTGTTGGGAAGGTGATGACCACATTATTTGTATTTGGGCTAATTCTGAGCCAAACTGGCGTGTGAACTTATCCCACCCTGCTCGGGAGGTGCTATTAGACTTTAAGATATAAGTCCAGAGGTTGTGATTGCTATGGCGCTGAATGAATTTCCACATTTGTTGATCTGCACCGATACCAGCTATAACTGCTTCAGTTGAATAATCTATAGGTATAGAGTAATTGCCTTTTTGGGATGTAAACCCAGCCTGGAAATCGGTTGTTTGCATTTTGGTATTTTGGTTAATTTTTTTGGCGTTAGGTATATTTGACTTTTGATTATCACAGCCAGAACTTATCAGACAGTATAAAGATAGGATTATAGCAATTGGAAAAATACCGATATTTCGCCAGAAAGGTTTTATTTGATATTCGATAATCATAATAGTATTGTTAGGTAATCGTTAATTATTCAATTATATTATATAAAATCTATAAGATTAAGCAACAATAAACCCGCTATACGCTCTGAGCGAGGCGTCCTACTTCGGTACACCCTATTAAAAAATCCCAAAAAAATTTAAAATTTTTGAAAGAATTTCCTTGTTTGAATCGTCTATTAGATAAAGGGGGTATTATAGGCGTCTTATTTTGGGGGTGAAGTAGGACGCCTGCGAAGGTGCACCCTAGAAAACGAGGAGGTAAATATGTCTACATATAAAAGACAAGTTTATGACGGAGCGATTTATCATATAATACAAAAAGGCAACAATAGCCAACAATTATTTGGAGTAATCGAGGATTATTACAAATTTATATCATTGGTAGCAAGATATAAGGATAAATATTCCTTTGAATTATATAACTATTGCCTCATGAATAACCATATCCATTTCTTGATGAAAGTGTTCAAGAAAGAGGAATTAGCAAAGCTTACACAAGGAATATTTCAAGCCTACCGCTTTTATTTTAAGCAAAAATATACATATACCGGCCATCTTTATCAGGGCCGGTATAAAAGCAAAATTATAGAAAAAGACGAATATTTGTTAGAATGTGCACGCTATATTGAAACAAATCCTTTAAGAGCTAAGCTTGTTAAGGTTTTGAAGGATTACAGGTGGTCAAGTTATGCCTATTATGCTTATGGAGAACAAAATCTTTTGCTTACGCCTAATCCTTTATATGACAGTTTTAGTAATGCTGAGAAAAATAGGAGGTTTTATAGGCAATATGTTCTTATGCCCCGGTTGTATGAAGATATGATAGATGATGCTTTTGACATATAAGAAGAGAGGCGGAATTTACAGGGTGTACCGAAGTAGGACGCCTGTTGTAGGATGCCTGCGTTGTTTAAAAAGATTATCGGTTGAATTTAATTTTTATTTCTTTGAAGTTTCGGGAAAGATATCCAAGGAGAGTATAAATGAATAAGATAATTCCAAACATCTCTAAAGATTCTTCAATGGTAGTTATTAGAATATATTTTATTCCATAGGCATAATCTTTAGCTATAAAATCCAACCCTAAAGCACTTGTCAAATAGAGGAACCCTGCCAAGCCAAAGAGAAATTTCTCCTTTTTGGGGAGCCAGAGAAAAAATCTTATAAAAAAAAGCATAACTAAAAAAACCAAAGGAGTAATTAATTCTACCCAATTATAATAGAGGTTTCCCGAGGTCTCATGTAGAAGAGCTATTTCATCT
>CAZGLF010000077.1:0-5986 GCA_964526615.1 uncultured Planctomycetia bacterium | reverse complement strand
TCAACAAAAAGAAAATAAAGGTTGCACCGGAAATAATGATTCCTTTAGTTGGAAACGTTAAAGAATTAGAATTACAAAAAGATGTAGTTCTTGAGGTGATAGAAAAAATAAAAAACCAAAAAAAGCTCAAAAAATTACCTTTTGATGTTAAAATAGGTACGATGATTGAAGTACCCCGAGCTGCTATGACCGCTGATGAAATTGCAAAAATTGCCGATTTCTTCTCTTTTGGAACCAATGACTTGACACAGATGGGATGTGGTTTTTCAAGAGATGATGCCGGTAAATTTTTAGCTGATTATGTAAAATTGGGAATTTACGAAGATGACCCTTTCCAAAGCTTAGATACCGAAGGCGTAGGCCGATTGGTAAAAACTGCGGTTGACTTAGGAAGGAAGGAAAAGAAAAATATTAAATTAGGTATCTGCGGAGAACATGGAGGAGAACCAAAATCAGTTGAATTTTGCCATAATATAGGCCTTAACTATGTAAGCTGTTCACCTTATCGTGTACCTATAGCAAGATTAGCAGCTGCACAAGCAACATTAAAATAGAATTACCTTATGGAAGCAATTAAAGCTTATTTGGAAAAAATAAAAGATTTACCTCTCCTCACTAAAGAGGAAGAGGTAGATCTTATCCAAAAAGCAAAAAAAGGTAACTTAAAAGCTCGCCGAAAAATAATTAACTGCAATCTAAAATTAGTAGTTAATATTGCTAAACACTACAGCCATCTAAATTTATCATTAATGGACCTGATTGCCGAAGGTAACATTGGCCTAATGCGTGCCATTGATAAATTTGACACAACCCGGGGCTATCGCTTCTCAACTTATGCCGCCTGGTGGATAAGGCAGGCGATAACAAGAGCCATCATCGATCAAGGCAAAACCATAAGAGTTCCAGTGTACATGAGTGAATTAATCGCTAAGTATAAAAAGTCCAAAGAAGCTATCCGTCAGAAATTAAACCGTGAACCAAGAAGGTCTGAAATTGCTAAAAAAATGAAAATCCCTACCGATAAAGTCGGTGAGATAGAAATGTGGATACAAAAAAAATCTTCACTTGATGCTCCGGTGGGCATAGACGGTGATTCGCAATTAGGTGATTTTATCGAAGGTAGCAAGTATACCGACACCGAAAGCTCCATTGAAAGAATATTTGATAAAGAACGAGTAGCTTACTTTCTTGATACAATTTCCGACAGAGAAAAATTAGTATTAGATTTACGCTTTGGCATAACCGACGGGAAACCTCATACTTTAGCTGAAGTAGCTAATAAAATAAAGGTTTCTCGCGAAAGGATTCGCCAAATCGAAAAAGAAGCTCTAAAAAAATTAAAAATATATGCCAAAGAAGAACGAAAGAAAAAAATATAAAAAAACCAAAAAAACTATGCTAAAAATCGAAGAGTATATTCGTTGCATACCTGATTTTCCAAAAAAAGGTATAATGTTTCGCGATATAACTACCCTTTTAAAAGATAAAAAAGCTCAAAAAGAAACCATTGACCGCCTAGCAAGGTCATTTAAAAACATAAATATTGATTACATTGTTGCTGCTGAATCCCGAGGCTTTATCTTTGGAGGCGCATTAGCATACAAGCTTAACTGTGGATTTGTACCGGTGAGAAAGCCCGGAAAATTACCCGGCAAAACCTACCGCTATAGCTATCAATTAGAATATGGTAAAGATTCTTTAGAGATACACCGCGATGCATTCGAGCCAAATTCCAACGTTTTAATATTGGACGATCTTCTTGCTACTGGAGGAACAGCGCTTGCGATGGCAAATTTGGTAAAAAAATTAGGTGGGAAAATTGTCGGAATACTTTTCCTTATTGAGCTAACTGCTTTAGATGGAGTGAAAAAATTGAAAAAGTACCCGGTATGTTCTCTCATCAAATACTAATAATCCCGCTTTAATGACGTTACGTTAATTATAATTTATGCGCCCGTAGCTCAACAGGACAGAGCGCTAGCCTCCTAAGCTGGATGTGGCCGTTCGAGTCGGCCCGGGCGCATGCTTTTACCAAATTTCCACCCCGTAGGTGGAATGGGTGGAAACTTAACAACAAAAAAAAGGAAAATAGATTGACAAAAGCAACCTAAGAGTTACAATAATCTTGCTCTTTAAAATTAATCATTGATTTTTCGGTGCCGTAAAAAGCTTAAAAGGGAACTCCGTGAAAATCGGAGACACTCCCGGTGCTGTGATCCTTTTATCTTACAAAAAGCAAGATAAAACTCTTTTAGCAAATAGTGCCACTATCGCCTAAGATGGGAAGGCCGCTAAAAGGGGAGGAGAGTCAGAATACCTGCCGAAAAAATACGATTTAGGTTTACTGCGTGGAACAAGGCCTAAATTTATATCCTGAGGGAAAGTAATAAAGCAGGGTGCACCCCGATCAAACGATCGGGGTTTTTTATTTCACGGCTATTACATATATCAACAACACTTTAAAAGGAGGTCTTTAGTGCTTAAAAAAATTAGTTTATCTGCATTGGTGAATTTATTATTCTCTCTATGTGTTTTGTCCCGCGTATCAGCTCAAGACACGATACAACTAGAAGATATAATTGTAACCCCTTATAAAACATCGGTGACTAAATCTTTAAACCCGGCATCTATGGATAAAATATCGGTAGAAGAAGCTAACACTAAAGGAATTTTTACTTTATCCGAAACCTTGAAAAATCAAAGCAGTATCAGTTATACACTCACCGGCGGAACCGGGGGGATAAGCGGAATAAGCATCCGTGGCGCGGAAACCTCACACACTCAAGTAATATTCGATGAAGTAAGGTTATATGACCCAATCGTAACAGCTGGATATTTTTATGCCTTTAATTATATGTCTTTAGACAATTTAGAGAATATCGAAGTTGTTAGAGGCCCCTATAGCTCACTTTACGGTTCAGATTCTATCGGAGGAACTATACGCCTACTGCCACGCAAAGGAAAAGGCAAGCCTGAAATATCTTATCTTCAAGAATTTGGAAGTTACCAGACAACCAGGGAAAAGCTTTCCGGAAACGGGCAAATTGACAAATTAGCTTACTCTTTTTCAATATCCAAACAAGATATTAACAATTTCTATTCTGGAAAATATACTGATGGAAATTATGAAACCGACCCTTATCACGGCCTCAATTCCTCGCTACGCCTTGACTATGATATTTCCGACTCAATTACTATCGGATTAATTGGCGACTACACTTATGCAAAATATGAATATGACGGCTGGAATGGAAGTGATGACAACGATAACTATGGCTACTTCCACCAAGGTATAGGAGAATTAAAGTTAAAACACCAATTAAATAATAAATTTTCTTACAAAACCATCTTGGGCTATACCCGAACATATCGAAAAGACTGGGAAAGTGCTACCACAAACGACTGGTATAATGGAAAAACTTATCAAGCTAAGTGGCAAGGTAATTATAACCTCTTTGATTTTAATACTATTGTTTTCGGCTTTGATTACTTAAGAGAAGCCGGAGAAAGCATTTATGCTAATGCTTTTTTCCCTTCAACGACTCCAAAAATTACAAGCAATACCAAAGGTTATTATTTAGAAAACATTTTCAATCCTTGGGACAACCTATTTCTTTCAGCCGCTTACCGAATAGAGGAGCATTCGGCTTATAATAGCCATAACACCTTTAATTTATCGGCCAGTTACAAAATCAAAAAAACCAACACTAAATTAAAAGCATCTTTTGGCGAAGGATTTAAAGCGCCATCGCTTTATCAATTATATGATGCCACATCGGGAAATCTAAATCTTAGCCCTGAAGAATCAAAAAGTTACGATATTGGTTTTGAACAATTTATGGGCAAGAAATTAACTTTTGGCTCTACCTTTTTCCATACCGATATAAAAGAAGCGATTGACTGGGTTTCCACCGGTTTTTTTGTAGGCCAATATAAAAATATTGGTAAATCGGAAATATGGGGCTTAGAAAACTTTTTAAAATATAGTTTCAATGAAAATACCAATATAGACATATCCTACACATATATGAATACCGAAGATAAATCTGACGGGAGCCGGCTGTTACGAAGGCCCGATAACAAGATAACTCTGAATTTCAACACTAAAATCAAAAAATTAAAAATTTATTCAGATATATCTTATGTTGGTAACAGGGCCGACTCTTCTGGAGGTAAACTAGATTCTTATGTTTTGGGCAACTTATCTTTTAATTACAAAATTAATGAAAAGTTTAACACTTTTTTAAGGTTTGAAAATATTTTTGATTCCGACTACGAGCTAGTAAATGGCTATCAAACGCCTGAATTTTCTTGGTATTTAGGGGCTAAGTATACTTTTTAATTTACTCAAAATAAGGTTAAATTTTAAATATTTTCTTGTAAAGCAACTTGCTCTTTGATAAAATGATTTAAACAATAAGTCTTATGAATTGCGAAGAAATCAAAAAAATTATTCCTTTATACTTTCAACACACTGCTAGCGAAGAGCAGATAAAAATGGTTGAAGAACATCTTTGTGTATGTCACAGCTGCCGGACCACTTTGGGTGAATTGATGGATAAATTATCTGAGGAAGAAACGCAGCCGCAGCAACCAGCCGAAACTAAGGCTCAAACTCCGCAATCCGCAAAACCCGAAGATGAACCGGAAAAACCAATAGAAATACCTTCAGAAGAAACAGAAAAAATAGAAAAGGCCGAGGAAGAAGATATCCTTAAAGAACCTGAGAAAAAGCCTCAAATCCCGCCTGAACCCAGTATAGAACCAAAAGAAACCGGGGAAAAAGCTCCGATAACACCTTCGACTAAAGAAGATTTTAGCGAAGAAGATATATTTGTAAACAAAGAAAAACCTGTTTCCGAGGAACCCGCTCCTAAAGAAGAGTTGGGGCCGGTTGAAGAGAAGAAAGAAGAAGAACCCCTTGAGGAAAAAGTTGGTAAAGAAGGGCAGGCTATGGAGTATTTCCCTGCCAAAGAAATAAAAATACCTTCCGAAGAAGGATTACCCCCTATTGAAGAAGGAAAATCAGACGAAGAAAAACCTGTTTCCGAGGAACCCGCTCCTAAAGAAGAGTTGGGGCCGGTTGAAGAGAAGAAAGAAGAAGAACCCCTTGAGGAAAAACCACCTCAAGAACAAGAACCAATAAAAGAACCTGTCCAAGAAAAACCGGCTACACAGTCTCCGGAGACTGAAAAAAAACCGTCCGAAAAAGAACTTTTACCAGGTGAAGAAATCTTGCCTGAAGAAGAAGTATTACCGGATGAAGAAGTCCTCAGCACACCGACACAGCCTGAAGAAAAAGAAAAGCCTGCCCCTAAAGGCAAATTTTCTTTAGATGAAACACCGCTTGAAAAAGCAAAAATTGATATTATAGGGTATGCTTCTTTAGCAGTTGCCGCCCTTGTGTTTTTGATTCTTATATATCTTCTTATAACAGGTTAAAAGTGGACGCTGTACTATTAGGAATAATGCAAGGGTTAACTGAATTTCTACCGATAAGCAGCTCCGGCCACCTATACATATTGCAAAGATTGCTTAATATTAAATATGACACCTTGGCTTTTTTCGTTCTTCTTCACTTAGCCACCTTGGTAGCAATTTTAGTATTTTTAAATAAAAAAATTTTATCTCAGCTGCGCCGGAAAAAAGTACTTATTAACTTAATAATAATAACCGCAATTACATCTTTTTTCGGCATATTTATTAATATTTTCTTAAAAGATACCTTCCATAATAAATATTTGATTAGCTTTTGTTTGCTGGTAAATGCCGTTATTCTTTTAAGTGTAAAAAAAGAAAATCAAAATAACCCAATTGAAAATATTAAATTAAAGGATTTGGTTATTTTAGGAATTATTCAAGGGCTAGCAATATTTCCGGGGATTTCCCGTTCAGGAATAACCATAAGTACTTTAATAAATCAGGGTATAAGTGCTTCAGAAGCTTTCACATTTTCCTTTTTGATGGCCATACCAACTATTGGTGG
>CAZGLF010000076.1:0-6008 GCA_964526615.1 uncultured Planctomycetia bacterium | reverse complement strand
ATATTAGAATATATAAGATTGGAATCACCGGCAACTTATCAAGCCTTGCCTGATTTAAAAATGAGTGACCCTCAAAGATATAATAAAATATTAAATGCCTATAACCGTTATTATCAGCAGATACAGGAGATAAGGGTCTCAAACCCGCAAGCTTATAAAGCAATACAAAATATAGATTCTAATCCAGTTATATCGGAAAAAGAGGAGAAAGAAATTTTACAATTTATGAAAGCCCAAGTTCCTCAGGTATATTCAAGTATTAAAGACATAAAAGACGAAAATCCCAGCCAATATTACCAAGTACTTGGTAGTTATAAGCGGTATCAACAGCGCCTTAGAGAGATAAAAAAACAAAATCCGCAAGCCTATAATAAAATAAAGAGCATAATGGAGTATGATCAAGAGTGAGTTTGATGGAGTTTAATGAGGAGGTTAAATAATGCAGAGTAAGATAAAGAAGTTTTCATTTATAAGTTATTTAATAATTGCTGCTTTATTTTTTCTTGGTTTACCGATGCCTTTGGCAGCTCAGAGCACCGAACAAATCACCATAACGACTTACTATCCGTCTCCTTACGGGGTGTATCAGAATTTGAGGGTAGTAGATAATATTGATCTTGAAAGTGGTGCCACTTTTTCGGTTAATGGTTCTGATGTTATGCGCTTAACTAATTCCGGAATATATTTTGACCGGCCGGTATACATTAACGGTAAAGATCTAAATTCAGCCTTAACTTTAGCTGAGCTTTGGGACCGTGAATTGCAACGTCAAATTGGAGTGGTAAGGATGGTTTTACTGGGGATTGAAGCAGCAGCTCTTATAATGGCTATCCCCGGGGTTGGCCCAAGTCTGGCCGCAGTAGCTATGTCAGCCGCTATTTTAGGAAGTATTACTTTACTCGATGCTATGGTTAGCGGGTTAAGCGGTGTTCCAGATTGGTGGTAAGGATTACATATTTGACTTTATATCGGCAGCGCAACCCTTAATTTTACCGTAAAGCCGAATAATACAATATCTGGTAGAATCTTTGTTTTAAAATAATAAATTTTTACTATTAAGGACCTAGATCTGATTATCATTTCTAAGTCCTTAATTGGTAAGAAATTAGCCAAAAAATATTTTTAATAAAATTCTTGACATTATAGCCAAATTTTGCTAAAAAATTAGTAGGTTCTTTGAAAGTATATATATTAGGTTATACCATTCACGGATAATCTGAAACCAGGCAAGAAAGGAGGTGGGGATAAAGATTTAAGCCATAGGTTATCTAATAAAGGTGGATGATATAACTATAGATTTGGAAACAAGCAAGGAATAATAACCTTGTGGTATAGATCGTGGCTTTACTAACAAGGATTTGAAAGGAGGATTTGAATGAGTAAGAAAATAATTATAGCTATGGCAGTTATGTCATTTGCCCTTTGTGGCGTTACATTTGCTGCTGTGGAAAATATCAAAGTAAGCGGAGACATTGGGCAGCAGCTCATCGTCAGAAGCTTTGATCTTGGTGGCGAAACAGGTGGTACCCAAGATGAAGAGAACTTCCTTTTCTCTCAAGTTCGCGTAAGATTTGATGCTGACCTAACTGAAGGTGTAAGCGGAGTCGTACGTTTGATCAATGAGAGAATATGGGATGTAGAAGATGAATCTGGTCAAGGCGATACCGAAATTGAATTAGATTTAGCATACATCGAATTAAGAGAAATGATGTATCAACCTCTAACTTTTAGGATTGGCCGTCAAAACCTTTACTATGGTAACGGTTTAATTATCGGCGATCCAGACACTAACAGAATAGTAGCTAATTCACCGGTTGCTACTGCTGATTTATCTCTAAAGAAATCATTTGATGCAGCAAGAGCAATTTTAGATTATGCTCCTTACACAATCGACCTACTTTATGCAGTCGTTAATGAAAATGCTACAAATCTTCACGACGATATTTCAATTGCCGGTGGTAACATTTCTTATGATTGGAGCTCATACAATGGTGTAACCGAAGGTTATGTCTGGTATGCAGCAACAAGAGGTGGCGCACAGGTAGCTGAAAATGAAGATAAGACAATTGTTTTAGGTGGTAGAGTACAGATGGACCCAACCGATAAGATCACCTTAGGTTTAGAAGGTGCTTATCAGATGGGTGATTCCACCACAGGCGCAACTACTGAATTAGACAGAGATGCATTCGCAGTACAATTTGATTCTGAATACAGATTCTTAAATGATTACAATGCTAAGATCGGTTTAGGTTATACTTACCTAAGCGGTGACGATGACACCAGCGATAATGAAAACAATGCATGGGATCCATTATTTGAAGATCAAAGCCCAGCTGAGATCATCAATATTTTAATGGCAAACTCAAACGCTCAATACATCACAGCTTCTGCTTCAATGATGCCAAAAGAAGATGTAACTTTAGGCCTAGTCTACACTCACGCAAGATTAGCTAAAGATTACACTTCAACTACTTTAAGCGGTGCAACAGCAAGTCCGCTACAAGCAGAAACTTATGTAGTAAAAACCAACGAACAACACTTTGGTGACGAAATAGATGTCTACGGTATCTATGACTACACCGAAGATGTCCAGCTAAAACTAAACACAGCATTTTTCATCCCAGGTGATGTATTTGCAAGCAACAATGATACAACCGCTTACTCAGTAAGAGCTGGAGTAAACCTAAACTTCTAAGAGTTTAAGAGAGTAAACAATATAACCCCGTACCTATTTTTAGGTACGGGGTTTTTTAATGTCTTCCTTTGGCTAGATATTTTTTTCAACCATCCAGATTAGAAGTAAAAGGTTGTTTTTAACCGAAAATTAAGTATAATAATATTCTGTGATTTGAGAAAGGATTATTTTTAGAGCTTAAAGTAAAGATTTAAGGAGGTTTCAAATATGAAGGGGGTAAAGATGGATAAAAAAGAGATAAGAGAAGGGGCTCCGTTTGCGGTATTGTCTTATATATTGTTCTTTTGGATTTTTACCTATATATATAAAAAGGATAACCGTTTTGCCGTATTTCATGCTCGCCAAGGTTTGATTATCTTTATTGGTAATATTATTTGTTATTTTTTAGGGTTTATTCCGATATTAGGAGTTATATTTATTCTTGGCCAAATCGCTTTAGTGTTTGCTTCCTTTTACGGTATATATTCGGCTTTGGTGGGTAAGATGAATCCAATTGGCGTAATTAACCAAATAGTAGATAGGTTGGTGATATAAATGAGAAAAAGGACTATTTTAAATAAAAAAGGGTGTAAAAGAATAAAAACCAATAAACCTTCAACCACGTTCAAAGATGATTTTGTAACTACCGACACTTGGCGCATATTCAGGATAATGAGCGAATTTGTAGATGGATTTGAAGGCCTAAATTGCGTTAAAAATGGAGTATCTTTTTTTGGTTCACGCTGCACTGATTTAACCGATTCTAATTATACACTAGCCTATGACGCAGCCAAGCTTTTGACTAAAAAAGGCTACAGCATAATTACCGGAGCCGGTGGAGGTATCATGGAGGCTTCAAACCGCGGAGCTTATGAAGCCGGGGGAACATCAGTAGGGTTAAATATCTTGATACCGGAGGAACAGGTTCCTAATCCGTATATAAATTATTTGATGGAGTTTAAGTATTTTTTCGTCAGGAAAGTTATGTTTACCAAAACCTCTAAAGCTTTTGTGGTTTTTCCCGGTGGTTTTGGTACTTTAGATGAGCTATTTGAGACCCTTGCTTTGGTACAGACTCATCGAATTGAGCCGGTACCGGTCATTTTAGCTAATTCTTCGTTCTGGAAAGATTTAATTGGCTGGTTAAAAGAGCATCTTTTGAAAGAGTCTTGTATTGAGAAAAGGGACTTAAGCCTTTTTAAGATTGTTGATACTCCCCAACAGATATATGAAGTAATACAAAAATTTTATAAGAAGAAAAAATAGATGAAAGAATTTATACGTATTTGGGAGAAGGCCGATATGGCTGATATTGAGAAAAAGCTTATTGTAGTTGGCGATTTGTCTTCGGAATGTTTTTGCTGTCACAAGGTCGGCATAAATTTAAAAGCTAATTTTTGCCCAGAGTGCGGCGTTCATTTTAAATATGTGGGTTTTAGGAGAAAAGTCAGGCCTTCGTTTTTGAAACAGATGAAAGATGAACTACCGCACCTTATTTTTATTGATTTCGATGATTTTAAGCAATCTTTAAAGAAGCGCGATGCCCGCAAATTACTTGATCTTTAATTAAAAATAAATTTAATCTGGAGAGGTCGCATAGCCCGGCCGAGTGCGCGTGTTTGGAGTACACGTATCCGCTTTGCGGATCCAGGGTTCGAATCCCTGCCTCTCCGCCAATATTATTAAAATAACTTTTCGAAGTCTTCCTTAAATTTAGTGTTTTTATATTTTTCTAGAGCAGCTTTTACCTCAGGATTGTCGTCGAAGTACTTAAGTGCATCAACTGCTCGAATACGTATGAGGTAGTTATCGCTATCTAAAGCATCTAGAAGCAGAGGAAGAGCTTCTTTTACTTTCATCTTACCCAAAGGAAACATCACCACTTCTTTTATTAGATCGTTTCCCGCTTTTAGGTTTTTCAATAATAAGTCTGAAGAATTAGGAACTTCACTGAGCATGATTGCTCCCTGGATGTTGCTGATTACCTTTTCGCTGGTTTCTTTTTCAAGGGCTTCGATTAAAACTTTTAGGCTTTCGGTGGTTTGAAATTTTGCTAAAGCATTTACTGCTACAAAACGTATATCAGCTGATTCATCTTCTAGCCTTTTAGCGATAGGGGTAAAGATTTTTTCATCGCCTTTAGCTAAAATGTTAAGTCTTATGATTGCATTTTCTCTTACTTTGGGATTTTTATGGTCCAGGAGGCTAACGTAATAATTTATTTTGTCAAAGGAGATTTGTTCTTGGGGTTGCTGGTATCCGGCCGGGGCTCCAGCAAGTTGGGTTAGCTCTTGGTCGTAATAGGTTGTACCGTCGGCTGCGATATGTAGCTTTTCAAATTCTGTTCCGTCTTCGGATTTAAAACCACTGCCCTCTATGTCTTTAAAATCAGGTATGTATATCTTAACTGATTCCCCGTTTTCGCAGGTAATTTCCATAATGCCGCCAGGATAATCGCTTTCAACTAAATGATTGTCGGTCATGCTTAAGTAGACCGGGTCTAAACCTACGTTTACCCCGGCATTAGGCCAATTTATGACTTCAGTCATATCCTGCCAGCGGTTTTTAGTATAGGCGCCGTATCCGATATGATCGCCCCAGACTAGGCTAATTGATTGGGTTGAATCTAATTCAGGTTCATAGGTTACATTAGCGATATCATGGCAAGTAAAGGGCATTTGTTGGGCAAATAGGGGTATTGTGATAAAGCTAAGTATAGAAAAAATCATAAAAGTAAGGCTTTTCTTCATTGTAAATACCTCCTTTTTAATTAATCAGTTAATATTAAAACTATTATATGTAAAACTGCACTTTGAATCAATGCTAATTTTTCTTCTACGGTAAGTAACCCTTGTTAATTGCTTTTTAAAAGATTTTTAAATCTTTTATTTGACAAAAATAATTTTATCAATATGATAATATTAATATCTTAGGAAGAGATAGGGCGAAAGCAAAATAATTAAATATAATTAACTACGAAAGGAGAAAAAAATGGTATCCTATAAAGATTTAGGCTTTGTTAATACCCGTGAGATCTTTAAAAAGGCAATGGCTGGAAAATATGCTGTTCCGGCCTATAATTTTAATAATATGGAGCAGTTGCAAGCTATTATAACTGCTTGTGTTGAAACTCAATCACCGGTAATCTTACAGGTTTCAAGCGGTGCAAGAAAGTATGCTAATCAAACTCTTTTGCGCTATATGGGCCAGGGTGCAGTTGAAATGATGAAGGAGATGGCTAAGGAAAAAGGGTTAAAAGAAATACCAATAAGTATGCATTTAGACCACGGTGATACTTTTGAATTCGCAAAATCCTGTATAGATTCAGGGTTTT
>CAZGLF010000075.1:0-6028 GCA_964526615.1 uncultured Planctomycetia bacterium | reverse complement strand
GCAAGGGGCAGTTGAGGAAGTTAAGAGCTTAATGAAGTGCGATTTAAGTTATACTGCCAAAAAGATAATCGGTTTTAGTGAAATAAAAGATTATTTGCAAGGTAAAATAACCCTAAAAGAGGCAAAAGAGAAAATAAAGAAAAACACCCGCAACTTTGCCAAACGCCAGCTTACCTGGTTTAGGAAGGATAAGCGTATCGAGTGGATAGATACCGAAGATTTAAGCCCAATGCAGACAACTAAAAAGATAATGGCAGAGATAGGTCTATGATAAAATCTCAAATTCCAAATTCCAATGTTCGAAACAACTTTTGTTTGGATATTGGGGTTTATTTGTAATTTGTGATTTGTTATTTTTATTTTAGTATTTGGAGTTTATAAAAGATGCAGCAATTACATACCACTGTAAAAAAAGAAAGGGCTTTACTAGTTGTAATAAAAACTCAAGATGAGACTTGGTCTAGGGAAGATTTATCTTTGGAGTTTAAGAATTTAGTTGAGTCAACTTCGATTGAGATAGCTAATTTAGTAAGTGCTAACTTACACCGGCCGACCCCGAATTATTTTATCGGTAAAGGAAAGGTCGAAGAGCTGGTTGAGGAAGTAGAAGACTTAGGCGTTGATGTAGTTATTTTCGATAATAACCTAAATTCCAACCAGCAGCGGAATTTAGAAGATGCTTTAGGAGTTAAGGTTATTGACAGGACCCAGTTGATTTTAGATATCTTTGCCAAACACGCCCAGACCCAGGAAGGAATACTTCAGGTTGAGCTTGCCCAGCTGGAGTATTTATTGCCGAGGCTGCGGGGAAAAGGCATTATGCTTTCAAGGTTGGGTGGCGGTATCGGAACCAGGGGCCCGGGTGAGAAAAAATTAGAAGTTGACCGCAGAAAGATAAGCGATAAGATAAGCCACTTAAAAAAAGAAATTGAAAAAGTAAAGCAGCATCGTGATGTTATCAGAAAAAAGAGAAAACGCCAGAGGATGCGGGTTTGTTCTTTAGTCGGCTATACCAATGCCGGAAAGACTACCCTCTTTAATGCTTTGACCCAAAGCCAACAGGTTACCTCATCTGCCCTTTTTACTACTTTAGATACAGTAACCCGTACTCTTGATTTTGACAACAATATCAGTGTGATAGTTTCCGATACAGTGGGTTTTATCTATAAACTTCCTCCAAATTTAGTCGATGCATTTAAGGCAACCTTGGAGGAACTCCACTATGCCGACATCTTACTTCATGTAATCGATGCCAGTAATAAAAATATTAATCAGATAAAATCAGCGGTTGATAAGGCCTTAGCAGAATTAGATCTCGGTAAAAAACCCCTGGTGGTTGTTTTTAATAAGATAGACCAATTGAATAGCCAAGAAGTGGAGGTATTAAGGGGGAAATATCCCGAAGCTAGTTTTATCTGCGCTACTAAGGGGATTGGGATAGATGAGCTAAAACAGGTGATATATGAGAATTTATTTAAAGATATTATTGAGGTAGTAGTAAAGGTGCCCTTTGATATGATGGATTTAAGTAATTATTTGCATAATAATTGCGAGGTTTTAAAGACCAATTACTCTGAAAAAGAGGCAATTTATTGGCTGCGAATTAGTAAAGATACTTTAAAAGGCTTAGAAAAAAGAGGGTTAAAGCCTAAAGAAGTCTGAATAAATGAGTATTTTGCAAGTATCACGATAAAAATAACTTATAAAAATTTAATACTAAAATATCATAAATCTTTTAGAAAAATCTAAAAAATATTTAAGAAAAACTTGACAAACTTCTAAGAATATTATATATTATATTTGCCATGAGATGGGAAGATATCGAAAAAGAATTTGATTTTGAGCTACCAATCGATGAGCCGCTTTTGCCGATTAATGTGGTTTGTGAGCTTATTGATATGCAATATCACCGGCTCCATGAATTGATTAAAGAGGGTATCTTTGCGGAAGAAAAAAGAAGCGGGCATAAGAAGTTATTTTCTATCGAAGAAGTTAAAAAATTAAAGTATGTAAAGTTTTTACTGGAAGAAAAGGGAGTTAACATCAATGGAGTTAAGGTTATTTTTGAGATAGAAGAAGAGTAAAAAATTTTGTCTTTTCATTAGCACTCTGGGCTTGGGAGTGCCAGGGGAACAAGAGAAAGCCAAAACATTTTTTAAGGAGTTAATAATATGAACTTAGATAAATTTACTTTAAAAGCCCAGGAAGCAATAAATGCCGCAGTTGGTGTATCGAAAGATTACAGCCATCAGGCAATATTGCCGGAACACTTACTTTTAGGATTTTTAGAAGATAAAGAGAGTGTTGCCAGGGAGATCTTATCAAAGTTAGCAGTTAATCCTGGTGATTTAATTAAAAAGGTAAAAGAAAATCTTTCCTCAATCCCTAAAGTTTATGGCCAGGGTAAGGAAGCTTATGCCTCCGGCCGGCTGCAGGGGATTTTAAATTCAGCTAAAAAATATATGCAGGATTTCGGCGATGAATATATCAGCTCAGAGCACTTGCTTTTAGCTATTGCTAAGGAGCCAAATAGTTTTTTATTTAAATATTTAAATCAACAGGGTATTAGCAGCGATGATGTAACCAGGGTGGTAAAAGAAGTTCGCGGAGCACACCGGGCAGATACCCAGGCTGCCGAAAGCGGTTATCAGGCTTTGGATAAATATGCTCGGGATTTAACCGAGCTGGCTAAGAAGGGAAAACTTGATCCGGTAATCGGAAGGGGTGAGGAGATAAGAAGAGTCATCCAAGTGCTCTCACGCCGGACTAAGAATAATCCGGTTTTAATCGGTGAACCCGGAGTCGGTAAGACTGCAGTTGTTGAAGGCTTGGCCCAGCGGGTGGCTTTTGGTGATGTTCCCGAAGGCTTGAAGAATAAAAGAATAATTGCTCTTGATTTAGGAGCTTTAGTTGCCGGAGCAAAATTTAGGGGAGAGTTTGAAGAAAGATTAAAAGCAGTGTTAAAAGAGATAGAGGCCAGAGAAGGCGAGATAATTCTTTTCATCGATGAATTGCATACTTTAGTCGGTGCCGGAGCAGCCCAGGGTGCAGTAGATGCGGCTAACATGTTGAAACCGGCCTTAGCTAAAGGAACTCTGCGTTGTGTTGGTGCTACAACTTTAAATGAGTACCGTCAACATATCGAAAAAGACGCTGCGCTTGAGAGAAGGTTTCAGCAGGTATTAATTGGTGAGCCTACGGTTGAGCAGACGATTGTAATCTTGCGCGGTTTAAAAGAAAAGTATGAGGTTCATCACGGAGTGCGCCTGCGTGATTCGGCTTTAATTGCCGCGGCAGTATTATCGGACCGCTATATTCAGGGAAGGTTCCTGCCCGATAAGGCAATCGATTTAGTTGATGAGGCGGCATCGCGTTTGCGAATTGAAATCGATTCAAAGCCTGAGGATATCGACAAATTAGAGCGGTCAATATTAGAATTGCAAATTCAGAAACAGGGGTTAACTAGAGATAAAGAAAAGTCAGCTAGTGAAGAAGTTAAGAAATTAGATCACCAAATCGAAAAGCTGAATAAAGACCTTCAAGGCCAGAAGGATCACTGGCAGAAGGAAAAAGACCTGATAACTAAAATTCAGAAAATTAAAGGCGAAATCGAACAGCTGAAAATGAAAAGTATTGAGCTAGAGAAGGAGGCTCAATTAGAAGAGGTTGCTCAAATTCGTTATGGCAGGATACCGGAGCTAGAGAGAGAATTGGAGGGTTTAAATCAAAAACTTACAGCCTTGCAAGAAGATAAAAAGATGCTTAAAGAAGAAGTCGATGAAGAAGACGTTGCTTATATAGTTTCCCGCTGGACCGGTATACCGGCATCAAGCTTAATTGAGGAAGAAGTTAAAAAACTGCTTCGAATGGAAGAGGACCTAAAGCAACGGGTAATCGGCCAGGATAAAGCAATAAGTTTAATTTCAGAATGCGTAAGGCGGGCCCGTTCCGGGTTAGCCGACCCCAATAAACCTTTAGGTTCATTTTTATTCTTAGGCCCTACCGGAGTCGGGAAGACTGAATTAGCCAAGGCCCTGGCTCAATTCTTATTTAATAGCGAGAACCATATGGTAAGAATTGATATGAGCGAATATATGGAAAAATTTGCCGTCTCAAGGTTAACCGGCGCGCCGCCGGGTTATGTTGGTTATGAGGAAGGCGGGCAATTAACCGAAAAAATCCGGCGTCAGCCTTACTCGGTCATCTTACTTGATGAAATCGAAAAAGCCCACCACGATGTTTTTAACATCCTGTTGCAGGTATTAGATGACGGAAGGTTAACTGATTCCCAAGGCCGGGTAGTTAATTTTAAAAACACTTTAATTATTATGACTTCAAATATCGGCAGTGAGTATTTCAACGATATCACTTTAAAAAAGGAAGCAATCCAAAGGAATCTTTCTCAGGAATTAAAGAATCATTTTCGTCCGGAATTCTTAAACCGTTTGGATGAAACTATAGTCTTTAATAGTTTAACTTTAGATAATATAAAAGATATAGTTAATATTCAGATGGATACCGTTAAGAAGAGGTTGCAAGATAGGAAAATTGATGTAGAATTAACACCTAGCGCTAAAGAGTTTATTGCCGAAGGCGGTTTTAGCCCGGAATACGGAGCAAGGCCCCTGAAACGGGTTATACAGAAGACGATAATTAATCCTCTAAGTATTAAAGTAATAAAGGGTGAATTTAAAGAAGGCGACAAGATAAAAGCTGACTTGATAAATCGAGAGATCATTTTTAAGAAGGAGGGTAAATGAGGACAGAGGTTTCATTTAAATATTTAGAGCAGAGTGAGTTTATCGATAATATTTTGGATAATAATTTGAGAAAGATCGAGAGGCGAATTCAAATGTTTAAGAAAAATGACCCGATACATATCTCGGTCCATATTGAGAAGAATCCTCATAAGGAACAGTATTTTTGCCGTTCCCATATTTATCTGCCTTCTTTTAAGGTTTTAGCAGTAGATGAAAAGGGGTCAAATGCATCAATAGCTATCAACAAAACTTTTTCGGCTCTCACTAAACAGCTTGATAAGATCAAACATAAAGTTGAAGGGCGTAAAAGAAGAAGAAAGCCTTTAAAGAAAGCAGAAATATATTAAGCTATTATATTTAGATACTAGAGTCTTGACTTGATAAGTCAGGTGTGTTACTATAGTTGGCACTCTTAGACCGGGAGTGCTAAAAGAGGTTTAAAATAGTATGACAAAAACAGTAGATGCCCGGGAAAGGCAACGGGAAGTTTTAGGTTTGGTTATCGATAGTTATATCGAAGAATCAAAACCGATAAGCTCTGCTTATCTTTGTAAAAAGTATAACCTAAATTATTCCAGTGCCACCATAAGGAATATTTTGCAATCTCTGGAGAATCAAGGGCTGCTTTCACACATTCATACTTCTTCCGGCAGAGTGCCGACTCAGGAAGGGTTTAAATCTTATATTAAAGGTTTAAAGGAAAAAGAAAATGCAGTCGATAATGTTAATTTAGAATTAAGATTTCAACCGGCAAGGGTTTATGATGCCAAAGGTTTAATTGATTACGTTCTAGATACTTTGACAAAATTCAGCGGGTATACTTCTTTGTTGGCAGTTTCAGACAGTGATGAAAAAATATTCTTCAGAGGAGTGCGTTTTATGCTTGATCAGCCTGAATTCAAAGATGTATCGAGGTTAAAAGATATCTTTTATGCTTTGGAGGTAAAGATGGATATTTTTCAGACCCTGCTTTTTGATTGTATCGATGAGGATTTAAGGATCTTTATCGGTGACGATATCGGGTTTGATGAAATTTCCGAATGTTCTTTAATGGTTTCAGGTTTAAAAGAGAGAAATGCATCTTTTGCTTTGGCTTTACTTGGCCCGATGCGAATGGATTACAGCCGGGCCAGCTTATGCTTGAAGTCAGTAAGGAGCCATTTAAAAGAGTTGGTTGGAGAATTGTAATAATTTATTTAGGGTTTAAAAATGAAAAAAAGAGAAGAAAAAAAACAACCGGAAGAAAAAGAAAAAAAGCAACCCGAGCA
>CAZGLF010000074.1:0-6126 GCA_964526615.1 uncultured Planctomycetia bacterium | reverse complement strand
CTGTGCTGCTTGATGAGAAACGACATCGGCTCCCTGCATTGCTTTTTTTAAAGTATCGTAATCTAAAATGTCAGCCTCGATTAATTCAATATCATCTTTTATCTTAGCTATATTCTCCTTTCTACCGGATGAAAAGTTATCATAAATTGTTACTCGGTAGCCTTGTTCTAACAAATCTTCTGCTATATGCGAGCCGATAAATCCAGCTCCGCCGGTTAAAAATACTTTTTTACTCATAGACTTTTTCCTAAAATTAAATCCCTTATGATCTTTCTCCCTTCTGGCCTAAAAACCGTAAGATAAGAATAAACTATGACCTGGAAAAAACTAACTAAAGGGTGATAGAACCATTCTATTTTTCTATCGCGTATCGCAAGATATGCCGCATGACTTAGGGAAAATATCGGTATTATACTATATATTATCCAAAAAAATAACCTGAATTTAAAATTTTTATCCATAACCCAGCCTAAATTTCTGGTTTCTCTTTGCATCAAAAAATGGCTAAGGTAATTTCTGCGCCATTTCATAACCCATTGCTTTAAAGATTGAACGTGATGGTGAATTACATAAAGATCAGTAAAATATACTACCTTGTTATTGCCTTTTTCTACTAATTCTTGGAATACATCATTATCCCCGATGAAACCCTCCTGTAATATTATCTCCTGCACTAAAGATGTCTTATATACCAATCCATTTGCACCCCAAATAAGAGGTCTTTCTTTTTTAACCTCGAAAATATAAGCCTCTTTATTGTGTATATTCATATTTAAGCCTCTTTTTTTATAATGAATAATGTTTTTATTAACAAAAAAGGAAAGTGGATCATTCTGAATCAATTCATAATATTTGTTAATTGAAGAATCCCGATCAGAGGATATCATCTTGCACCACATTGTCGATATATTCTCATCCAAAAGAAAGGCTTCGTTAACAGTCTTGAGCCAATCAGAACCAACTAAATCATTATCGGCTGCAAAAATAATCAAAAGATCTCCCGTAGTTTCTTTCGCAGCAATTTTTGCTCCAAAGTCAGCTAATCTTTTTGGATTTGAAAAAAAACGGACAAATTCATACTCTGATGCAACCTTTACTGTATCGTCGTTAGAATCCCCATCAATAAGTAAGACTTCTATTTTATCTTTGGGATAATCCTGTGAAGCAATACTATCAAGACAACGTCTAATTTGGCCTACTTCATTATAAACCGGAAGTGAAAAACTAAATTTTAAATACTCTCTATCCATAATTAACTTACAAACTTAACTATTTCTTCTAGTTTATTGCAAATAAAATCGGGCTTTTCTTTTACTAATAGTTCCTTTGTCCTTATCCCGCTGTTAATGCCTATTGATTTTATCTTAGCCAGCTTAGCAGCCCTAATATCAATTTCCGTATCCCCGGCAATAATTGCCTTTTCTTTTTTTGATAGATTTTTCTTAATAAGTCTGGCCTTTTCAAGCCCCCCAAGATTTTTACTATGTTTGCAATAAATTATTTTATCAAAATATCGGTCTAACTTTAAGTGTTTTAATTCCCATAATAAATTACTTTTAGACTGACGTAATGATATCAAATATAAAGTATTGTTTTTAAGCAATTGATGTAAAACACCCTTTGCCCGAAATTGGATTTTATCTAATTTAAGATAGTTACGTTTCTCGATATTTTTAAGCCATACTTTCAAAAATTTATCTTCATCTAGCTTTATCTTAACTTTATTAAAAATATAATTCCAAGATTTTTTTTCTCTCTTGTACTTCCAAAATTCTTTTTGCTTAATATTTTTTTGTTTTGAGATATCTGAAAATACCTTATAGTATCTTCTTGATACATCTAAAACTGGACCATCTAAATCTAGGAATACTTTCACTATTTTTGAAGATATTTTTCTTCCCAATACCGCATCATATAAAAACTATCTTTAAAGTCTAATTCACTCTCTGTCGGACGATAGTTTTCCTCTAACTGTATTCTAATCAAAAGTAAAGGGATATTAACTCCGGCATTTACCGTCAAGGGTAATCCTGCCGCAAATTTCGGGTTAATTTCGATTACATAAAATTCATCACCTTTTTTTATGAACTGTATATTGCAAGGTCCGGTTATACCGGTTTTTTTAGCAATATTTTTGGCCGTATCCATTAAAGCCCTATCCTTAACAGTTCTTCCTTTGTAGACCATACCCGCCTTAATAACTATTCTTTCTCTTGGTATAGCTTGCAAGATTTCACCTTCCGGCGAAGCAACTATATCTACCGTATATTCTGTTCCTTCAATAAATTCTTGTGGAATTATTTCCTCTTTATTCTTAATATTGTTTTTAAAAAAAAGAAAATCTTCTTTGGTGTTACATTTTTCTATACCTTCACTACCCCTTCCATAAATTGGTTTTAGCATTATAGGAAACGACATCTCCTCATTTTCCAGGTCTAAAGGAAAATCTGAATTGTTTATAGCCAAAGCACTACCGGTAGTAGCTGTTGTTATATTTTGAGATTTAAAAAAAATAGCTGCCTTTTCTTTATTCTTGCACCTTTCCACAACCTCAGGTTCATTAACTAAAACCTTCACTCCAACATCTTGGAACTCTTTTTTTGCTTTGGCAAAAATAATTAATTCTTCATCAATAATAGGGATAACTATTGAAATATTATCTGACTTACATATTTGTTTTATTTTGGGTATAAAATCTTCATCGTTCGAGGAAGGAACTGTATAATATGTACTAACATTTTCTAAATAAAATCCGGCTGAAGTCTCATCCATATCTACTGCAAAAATATTTATTTTAAAATGCTTTTGAATAGCTAAAGCTTTGATTACGGCAACTGCCGGAGCCGAACCTGCACTACTGACTAATACATTTATCGCCTTCATAATTTTATTGGTTTTCCTTTTTGACTAATAGATTTTTTCGCTGTAACTAGGATTTTGACTACATCTAAGCCTCTTTTTAAATGAATTTTCATAGATTTATTTTTCTTAACTGAATCGATAAAATGCTCACATTCGGTTAAAAGCGGTTCTCTTATCTTTACCTTAGGCGTATTAACCTGGCCATCTTTAATTATCATTTTAAACTCTTCAAAAGTATGGTAAGGCCGCTCATACTTTTTTTTCATAACTCTTTTGTCATACACTTTTATTGGATAACTATAGTCCAGATCGTTAAAAATTAACATCTTTTTATTACCAACCACAACGATATCCCTAATCTTTCGAGGATCAAGCCAACTGACATGGATATGAGCAACTATATTATTCGAGTAATAAAGCGTTATAAACCCAACGTCTTCGATATTATCTCTAAGATAAGAAAACCCACTGGCGCTTACTTTAAGTGGACTTTTACCTAAAATAAAATTAAATATTGAAATATCATGTAAAGCTAAATCCCAAATTGCATTAACATCGTTTCTAATCGGTCCAAGGTTAGTCCTTCGAGAATATAAATAGTAAACTTTGCCTATTTTTTTAAATGAAACATATTCTTTTAATTTTAATATGCCGTCATGATGTTCAAAAATATGACCTGGCATTAAAATTCTTTTATAACGATTTGCTAATTTTATTAATTCAGAAGCTTCTTTAACATCAATTGTTAAAGGTTTTTCAACCAAGACATGCTTTTTATGCTTTAATGCTTCTTTGACAATTTTATAATGAGTTTTGGCCGGTGTGGCAACGATAATAACATCAATTGAATCATCTTTTATGATCTTATTCGGATCATTGGTAACTTCAATATTAGAATATTGGGCTTTGATAAATTTTGTTTTCTTTTTATCCAAATCACAAGCTGCTACAATTGAAGTGCCCTTTATTCTTTGAAAAGCCCTGATATAATTTGGCCCCCAATGGCCGCAACCGATTAAACCTATTTTAATCATTTTCCTCCTTAAAAAATTTCTTTATGGCACTAGCCACTTCATCAATTTGGGCTTCTTTTAATTCCGGATACATCGGTAAAGATAGAATCTCTTTTGATACGCCTTCGGTTACCGGAAAATCTTCCCGAGTAAAACCTAGGTCTTTATAAGCTCCTAAAGCATAGATTGGAACCGGGTAATGAATTCCGCAGCTTATCCCATTTTCCCGTAAATAATTTAATAACAAATCTCTTTTTTTACTCCTTATAACATATAGATGAAAAACCAATCTTTGGCCTTCTATAGAAGGCAGCTTTAGATCTCCTACCCCTTCTAGTTTCTGATTATAGATTTTTGCATTATTGATACGGGCTTTACTCCACTTATTGAGATATTTTAATTTTACCCTTAAAATTGCAGCCTGGATTGTATCTAGACGGCTGTTATAACCGATTATATCGTGATAATATTTCCTTGGAGAACCGTAGTTTCTTAACATTCTTAACTTTTCATAAATTTCTTTATCTGAAGTCACTACTGCACCAGCATCACCGTAAGCACCTAGGTTTTTACCGGGGTAAAATGAGAAGCAGCCGCAAATTCCAAAAGAACCGGCCTTCTTATCCTTATAAATTGCCCCGTGGGCCTGAGCAGCGTCTTCGATTATCTTTAAATTATGCTTTTTGGCCAGTGAAATTATCTCATCAATATTGGCCACCCTTCCGTAAAGATGTACTGGCAGGATTGCCTTTGTCTTTTCACTTATTTTTTCCTCAATTTTTAAAACATCGATATTATAATCTTTAGGGTCAACATCGACTAATACCGGTTTTGCGCCACAATAAGATATTGCAAGTGTGGTTGCAACAAAAGTATTAGCGGCAGTTATTACCTCATCACCTTCTTTTATTCCAAGTGCTTTTAAAGCCAAATGCAGGGCATCGGTGCCTGAGGCTACCCCAACTGCATATTTAGCGTCGCAAAATTTAGCAAACTCAGCTTCAAATTGTGCTACCGACTCACCGAGAATAAAATTAGTTGCACCTAACACCTCTTCAATTGCGGCTTTAACTTCGCTTTCAATTGTCCTGTATTGAGCTTTTAAATCTACAAATGGTACCATAATATTGTGTATATGGGTTAATGGGTTTAAGAGTATATGGGTATCCACTCATCCACTCATTTACTCATTCCCTCATTAACTAATTAAAACACCTAATTTTCTCTCATTCTCTTTAATCCACTTATATATATCTTCTAATATCTGTTTAGAGTCTCTTTTGGGCCTCCAACTGAGGTCTTTTCTCACCTTTTGGTTATCGGTTATATATATAGCTAAATCTGCCGGCCGGGTATCGGCAACTGAGGCAATATCAACTTTATTTTTTGTTATTTCCTCACAAAGTCTAGTAGTCTCAAGAAGCGATAAACTAACCTCTCTGCCTCCGCCGGCATTATAAGTCTTGCCGTTTACTTTATCGATTGAATTAATCTGGATATCTATCAAATCAAAAAGATCATCAACATGAAGCAGGTCTCTTACCTGTTTCCCTTTACCCCCAAAACCAATATAGTTAAGAGAATTTCTAAAATAATGCTTTAACATCCAAAAGGTAAATACCCCTTGATCGACCTTACCAAACTGCCAAGGCCCGGCAATAACTCCGCATCTGTTAACTACTGCCTTTATCCCATACATCGATATATATTCACTAATTAAAAACTCAGAGCATAATTTAGTTGCCCCATACATTGAACGGACCCCGGAAAGAGGAAAATCCAGGCCTATTCCTTCTTGAGAAAACCCTCTTGTATCTTTTGGCTGCTCCTTATCCCAAACGAACCTTGTATCTTCTTCTTTAATTTTTAGTTCACCAATCACATCATAGGGATAAACTCTACTAGTTGAAAGAAATATCACATCAGCCTTCCTGTTGCGGGCTAATTCCAAACAATTAATGGTACCAACTAAATTAGTATCGATTATATAACGCGGGCTCTCATTATACCCGGCTAACACCGAAGGTTCTGCCGAACACTCAATTAATAGATCAATATCGCCAACTTTTTCTAAATCAACCTGATTTCTAATATCCCCTTTGATGAATTCAATATTGCTTTCTTTTAGTCTTTCAATGTTAAGCTCTGATCCTTTTCTAACTAAATTATCTAAAGAAATTATCTTTACATCAGAATATTTTTTCCTAAGTGAGAGCGCAAGGTTGCTCCCAACAAAGCCACAACCGCCAGT
>CAZGLF010000073.1:0-6129 GCA_964526615.1 uncultured Planctomycetia bacterium | reverse complement strand
TCTGGCGATAAAAAGCCGCGCGGTTCCTTTTTTATCAACATAGGGCTCTTTAATTTTAGAATATTTACCCTTATCTAATTCTTTTCCAAAAGAATGTTCAATCAAAGCCGATATTACATCTTCGGGATCATTTTGAGCTAAGATATCCTTTGCAAGCGATTTATGCTTTTTAACTTCCGGTGAGCCGATTACACTATTAATACTTTTTTTAATTCTTTCTTTTTTGGAATTAATAACTTCTTCGATGTTAGGAATATTTTTGCGTTGAATATCAGTTTTGGTAATCTTTTTAATAAATAATAATTTTCGGTACTCATCAGGAGTTACAAAGGTTATCGCAGTACCGCTTCTTCCGGCCCGGCCGGTTCGGCCAATCCGATGAACATAACTTCGGGGATTTTGGGGCAGGGCAAAATTAATGACATGAGTTAAATCACTAACATCAATTCCTCTGGCCGCAACATCGGTTGCTATTAAAATCGTAATCTGTTTTCGTTTAAATTTATCAAGAATACGTTCCCGCTGATTTTGAGAAATATCCCCGTGTAAAGCGTCACAATCATAACCTCGGGCACTTAATCTTTGGGTCAACCTATCGACATCGATTTTAGTCCGGCAAAATACCAATCCATAAAACTCGCTTTCGCTGTCGATTATCCGGCACAAGGCTTCGAACTTATCGGAATTATTGACTTCAAAATATATCTGTTCAGTCAAATCTACCGTCAACTGATCTTCTGAAACCTTAATAAGTTTATAATCTTTTAAATATTTTTTTGCCAGCTCAACTATCGGTTTTGGCATAGTGGCTGAAAATAATAAAATGTTGCGTTCTTTTGCCGCATGAGAAAGGATCTCTTTGACATCATCGATAAACCCCATATCAAGCATCTCATCAGCCTCATCAAGAATGAAATATTTTACTGCCGAAAGTTTCAGGCTATTTCGCAAAAGATGGTCTTTTACTCTTCCCGGGGTTCCAACTACAATATCTACCCCACGACGCAGCTGATGCAACTGCTGGCCCATTGATTGTCCGCCATAGATTGCGGCAACATCTAAATTATTTTTCCCCTTCAAAGAGCTTATCTCCTCGGCTACTTGAACCGCTAATTCCCGGGTAGGAGTCAAAATAAGAGCCTGGGGAGTCTTTAATTTTTCTTTTATCTTCTCGATTAAAGGTAAACCGAAAGCGGCAGTCTTACCGGTTCCAGTCTGAGCCTGGCCGACAATATCGGTATCAGCTTTTAGTAATAACGGGATAACTTCCTTCTGTATCTGGGTTGGCTCTTCAAAACCTTTTTTCTCTAAAGCTAACAAAGCGTTGTCCGAAAGACCTAATTTTTTAAATTTTTCTAACATATTTTTCTATTTCCTTAAATTTTCTCAATCTTCAATGCAGGGCATTATAACAGATTATCAGATTTTAGGAAGAATTTGTTTTAGAATCCTCCTTTTTTAAAACTTGCTATTTTTATATTTTTTAGGCTTTAGCCTGGGCCTTTCCATAACAATCAGCAACAAGAACATCCCGCCTTTGATTGCAACCTTGTGAGTTCTTACCATCTTAAAGCCATGCCTTAGGTAAAACCGCCGGGCTTTTCGATTCTCTCTCACTACCTCTAGTCTGAGTATACTTATCCCTCCAAAGCTCTCAATCGCATGCTTCATCAGCTTTATGCCAATATGTTTTCGCTGGTATTTAGGGTAAACATAAAGACGTCTAATTAAAAGGGCTTTATGATTGTCTCTGCTGGCAGCAACTATACCAACAATTTCACCTTTTTCATTTTTAGCAGTATCAAACAATATATCTGCATCAGTTATTTGCTCTTTTAGGAGTTTTCGGTTATACCAGACCGGTATGGCATTTGACATTACCTTAGGGGAAAATATACCTTTATAGGTCTGTATCCAGGTGTAAACGAGAAGGTGTCTTATTTCGGTCAGCTCTTTTATTTTTGCTTTTTGAAAGGTCACCATTTTAGCCTCACAAGGTCCGGGAGAACCATTTGAGCACTAAACTTTTCATCTTATCCGGAAATTGCTGAATCAATCTCTCAGCATGCATACCGTTTTTTATCACCTCGATTCTTTTATTTACTTTAGCGGCTTGATATAGTTTTTGAGAGTGATAATCATTAATTATCCAATCTTTATCGCCATGAATAAAAAAAATCGGGGTTTCTTTTATTTTAGTAATTGATTTAATCGGTTTTGGTTTCGGTATTAAAATGTTAGTCACCTTAGCACCTTTACCTTCCCAATTACACTCGATATTGTCTTTTAAATCCGAAAACATGGCCGGTTTCCAGAAATGATAATCTATCTTCCAGAAGCTATACGGACAACTTACTAAAACCATACTGTCGATATCGTCTCTTTTTGCTGCTAAATTAGCTGAAGCAGCTGCCCCCAAAGAAAATGCCAATATCCCGATTTTCTGATAATTTTGACTTTTAGCATAATTTAATACTGCTTCTAAATCAAGGTGCTCTTTGGCTGACCAGGAAAACTTTCCGCCGCTGTCACCATGGCCCCGGAAATCAAATATTATCGTATCATAATTCTCGCCTAATAATTCTAAGGCTTTGCGCATCCAGCGATTGGTCTTACTATTAAAAAACCCCGGTGCTACGATAATTACTGCATCCGAACCCCTTCTTTGATGTTCATAGGCAATTTTAACTTTATCACGGGTAATCAATATATTATGCATTTTATTTATCGCTTTCTTAGATTTATTTTTTCACTTTTCTTTTATAATTTTTATACATCTTCTCGACATTTCTGCTGTTAACATAATTATGATGTTTAAAGCCTCCTCCAAAATTTAAAGGGATATGCATCAATTCATGAATTATCACTTTAATCTGTTCTTCTTCTGATAGTCTATCAAATCGCTCAGAGATAAATTCAATTGCATAGTGGGCCGAGCAACCAATAGTCTTTTGCATGATCTTTGCCAAACCATGACAACGAGCAACAGTGCGCCTTGAAGCAGAACCAAAGCTTCGAAAGCACTTAAAAAACCCTAATTTAATATGGGGAAATACTACCTGAGAAATATGTTCAGCCTTTTCTTGCAAATCCAGAGCCTCCTCGTAATTAATTGCGCTTCTTTTTTTCTTTTTAGGCATTTTTTTCTCTAACCGGAAAGCGGCTTCCGATATAAAAAGTATTATCGGCGTATTTAAGGGTATATACTTGCCATACTTTATTCTAATTTAAACCTATTCTTTGGCGTATTCTTGCTTTAGTTTATCATAGAATCTCTTATAGTCGGAGATATTTTTGATAACAATCTCCGGCCGGCTGCTGCCGATAGTATTAATTGTGATATTTCCGGTTTTAAAAGCCTTATTTAAAGCTCCCTGGTGAAAATTAATAAAGTCGATTTTATTGTAAGTTACCGAGGTTTGCTTTTTAAAGATAATGCCTTTTTTCTCATATATCCGGTAAGGCTGCAAGATGTAGCTGATAACTTTAATGCTTATTGTAGCCCAGGATAGAATAATTATATTCAGAAATATTATCAAAGCCGCTGCTACAGTTGGCGCCTGAATGGCAATAGTGATAAAACCCAATATGATATCTAAAACAAATAACCCAAATACCACTGTTGAAAGGCCGTTAGCCAATGAGGGTTTTGAACTATAGATCACTTCCGGGGAAGTTAACCTGGGGTTATTTTCTAATTCTTTAATTTTTTCGGCTTGAGGACGATAATAAAATACTATATCGATCAGCTCATCCCAATTTTTTATCTTATCGATATATCTGATAGTAAACGCATTGGGCCGGATACTTTCGCTTTGGCGGGTTTTGATTACAGTTTCTCCGGCAACATTAAACTTTATATTTCCCAAACTTGAACCCGGATAACGCAGAGTTGTGATATCTTTTATATCATCATAAAAAACATAAAAATCTTCCCGCCAAAAAAGACCGTGTGAAAAATGCACGTAGTCTTCGTAAAACATCAATTTACTTCTTTGGTAATAGGCGCCTTTATATATGCTTACTATCAGAATTAATACTGCCAAACTAATTAAAACTGCAACACCGGCTCCTGGATTAACCGCGAATAAAGCTATTGCTGCTATTAAAATTAAACTAAAGAAATAAATATTAGCTTTAAGCATATCAACAAAGTTGAACTTTGAAGCTAATTCATAGAGAACTTTTTGAGGTTTAATTCCTTTTTTTCCTAAGATCTTATTTTTAAAATCACCTGCTTCTTTTAAATTAGGAAAAGATATATTGGCCCCTGACCCGATTGACCAAAAAACTGTTTTACAAGTCTTACACCATCTATCTATAATACCTTTTTTAAAGATAATCCCGGTCACCTTATCAAAAGAAAACTCGGTAGTATGCTTTGAGAAAAATTCAAAAATATGGACCGCTGAATCTTTTTTTATCTTAAAAGTATTGGCTTTAAGCCTTACAGCACCAGCAATTGCTCCCACTATCAACAACGGAAACAATATAAGCAACAGCGGCGATAAGATTATTAATGGAAGCCAGGTCCTAAAAGGGTCCATTTTAAATTCGGCTTGGTATTCTCTATCGGATTCGGGTTTGGCCTTTCTTCTCTCGGTAATTCCACTTTTTTCGGCTTTGGCTTCTTCTTTTTCCCCGGCATCGACCAAACTCTTTGATTTATCAACTAACTTATCAATATTATCGGATAACTTTTGCCCATTGATCATATTTTTAAAGAGAATCTCCTGCCCGCTGCCCTGGCAGCTGAGTTTTACATCATACAATCCAAAAATCTTACTGATAAAAGACTGGCTGATGGCCGAATCGGCTAAATTTTCAAACGGGATAATTGAATAATGCTTATTTAAAAAACCTTCCGAATAAGTTACGGTATCTTCATAAAGACTATATACGCGCTGTTTTAAATCCAAGAAACGCATAATGCAATAAGCCAACACCCCCAGCAATACCACAGTAAGCCCTCCAACCAATAAAGAACCGTATTTGGAAAAAATTGCCTCAACGTCAATGTCTTTTTCGACAAAAAACCCGCTGCCCATATAGGATATGAAGAATAAAGCCCCGATAAAGTAGCTAAAAACTTCAAAAAATATTGCAAGATTATGGGGACGTTCTTTTTGGATTAAATTCTGGCGGGTCAACCTAAAACCATTTTGTTTCATCAAACCTATAATACTCTCATAAGCTTCTTCGGCATTCTTCATTGAAACTATGGACACCTCAGTAGTGCCGGCTCCGGCAGATTCAACCCGAAGATGACCGGTTCCAAATAATTTATTTTCAATAAAGGGAAGTACCATATCAACATGGGTTATATTCTTAAGGCTGAGTTCTTTCTCGAAGTCACTAAAGATACCTCCTCCTTTTTGAACTATTTTTTTAGGATATAGGAGATACTTGGTTTTTTTATAACAGACAACAAGGGCCAGATATCTTAAGCCAATAACCGCTGCCAGTAAAATCCAAACTATTGAAATTGAAATTTTAAAGCCGTCTTGGCCGGCTTTTTCAATATAGGAACCAACGGCATTAATCCCAAAATAAATTATAAGTAAAGCAATCAGCCAAAAAATAGAAGTTTTAATTACTTTATAAAATAGGAAAGCGTTTATATCTGGTTTTAAAGCCTTGGCTCCCTGCGATTGAAGATTTTCGCGGGAACCCATCCGGGCTTGAGCAGCGTATAAATTTATGCCATGAAAGCCAATAAATACCAAAACCACAACAAAAATAAGAAAACCCATCTCCTACCTCCTTTTTATTTCAACCAAAAAAATGTCCACCAGCTGGTATTTAGCGATGGTTAGTCTCTTTTGTTATTTTCTTAAAGGGTTCTATTGGATTTATCTTCACTATACTATTTTAATGATTGAGCTTAGATAAATCAAGTATTTAGCGGAATAAATCCATAGGGACGGTTCCTAGTTATCTTACTTATTGTACACCAATAGGTTATGAAGGCAAAAATATTTTTTTAAAAGCAGGTATGGTATTATTGCTGTTATAAGATGTTGTACGTAAAGGTATTGCGAACCAAGGAACCGTCCCCATCATCACAGTATTACCTCTGGCGCGATAATTTGCTTAAGCACGGCCATCAAGCTTTTGAAACTAAAAATA
>CAZGLF010000072.1:0-6162 GCA_964526615.1 uncultured Planctomycetia bacterium | reverse complement strand
GTCAAACGCGGATGGTGGTTTTGCTCCTTAGCAAGCAAAGCTACTAAATCAAGTAGGTCTTTAGTTTCGGTATAATTTTGTCTTTTAAATTCTTTGGTCAACTTTTTATTTTCTACCACCTCCCAATCTTTAATTTTTGATAATTTATCCTTTATTTGGTTTTCTTCTAAAGGGGGAGTCCCCTTTTCACATGGTGTACATTGTTTTTTTTCCTTACTCTCAATTGAAAGTGCCGGATTATCTAAAACCTCTTCTAATTTCTTAATCGCAGCATCATAATCCGGAGCATCAGTGGCCTCATCGACGATTTCTAAATACCTCAAAACGTTATTTTTATCTACTATCATTACCGAACGGGCTAGGAGATTCAGCTCTTTGATTAGAAGCCCGTAATTAAGGCCGAACGAAGAAGTCTTGTAATCTGAGAGCACATCCACATTCTCGATTTTGTTAGCCTGACAAAATCTATCCTGGGCAAACGGCAAGTCTTTGCTGATCGCAATTACCTTTACCTCATCTGATAACCTTGAAGCTCTCTTGTTGAATTCTTTAACTTGTAAATCACAAACTTTAGTATCTAACGATAAAAAAGTAGTCAATATCTTTACCTTACCCTGATAGCTAAAAAGGCTCACTTCATCCATCTTCCCGGAAACTACCTTAAAGTCCCGAACCATATCGCCTTCCTTAAGTGCTAGGCCCTTTAAAGTAAGGGGCTTTCCTTTAAAAGTTATTTTTTTCTTCATAATGGTCTCCTTTTTAGATTTTTTCAAATTTATCTTTTCCTACCCCGCATTCCGGACACTTCCAGGAATCCGGTAAATCTTCAAAAGATGTCTCGGGTTTTATCTCTTGGGTCGGGTCTCCTTTTTCAGGATCATAAACATAACCGCATACAGTGCAGCGGTATTTTGCTAAACCTTCTTTTTTAGGCTTAGCTTTAGATTCATCTTTTTCAGATTCTTGTTTTTTGGATTTTGTTTGTTTTTTTTGGGTTTCCTTTTCGGCTGATTTTTCTTTTTCTTGTTTTTGAAGCTGGTTTTCACCTTTCTCTTTAGAGGTACTACTGGCATCATCAACATTAAAACCAACTTTAATGGTTACCTGCCAATAAGCTACCCGATTATTTTCGATATAACCCCGGGTCTCAACGACTTCAAACCAATTAAGGTTTCTTAAAGACTCTCCAGCCCGGTCAATCGCATTTTGGATTGCATTTTCGGTACTAGTCTTTGATGAACCGGTTAATTCGACTATTTTGTATACTGAATCCTGCATAAATCCTCCTTCATTTAATATTTAAAATGCGCGAAAATAATATATCATGTAAAATTCCCGGTATTTTATAAGGTTTTGAACGGTAAGCACTCAATAAATAATGGAGTAAATAACCGATGCGGCTATTTACTTTATATTTTCCAAAAAGTTGGCCTGGCGCCTTGCCGTACACCAAAGGAATAAGGTAACCTAAATCTATTGGATTGTAATTTTCCAACTTCTTATTGCCAATAGAATTTATAATATTCTGCGAGGCTGTTTTGCCTTCTCCCATCGCAAACATAATAGCCATCCGAAGCGGTTTATCGGTTTTAGAGTCAATAAAAGCCGCGCTATCTCCGGCTACAAAGATATTCTTATAATCTTTACCGCTAATTGTTAAGTCTTGATTTACCTTGATTCGGTTTTTTATCTTCTCTGCATCAAAGCACTCTAAGCAATCCGGGGCCTTAACACCGGCTGACCAGATACAAACCACATTCTCGATTCTTTTCCCGGAAGCCAAAATTGCCGAATCATCCTGGCATTCTTTGAGCGATTCACCGGTTAATACCTCGATATTATGTTTGTTTAACTCTTTTTGAGCTTCTTTTTGGATTGATTCTTCAACCATTCCCAAGATTTTTGGTGCTTTTTCAACAACAGTAATTTTAAAAGGCCTCTGACTTTGCTTAAGCAAAAAATGAGCATTAAAAGCAGCTTCTAAACCGGTATATCCGGCACCTACCACAATTACATTAAGAAATTTTTTGTTTTTGGATTTTTTAAGAAGGTTATTTTTTATATCCAAGGCATTTTTACGGGAATTTAGAACCATAGAATTTTCCTTGGCATTTTGGTTACCGAAAAAATTAGTTTCGCCCCCCGGACAAAGCAGCAAATATTCATACTGTAATTCTTTTGCTTTAAATTCGATTAAATTATTTTTGGTCTTGATGTTTCGTACTCGTGCTTTAATAAATTTACCTTGCTTGTCTTTAATATATTTGGATAATTTTATCGATATCCTCTCCGGATGCATCCATCCAGCTAAAACATCAGGGACCAAAGGCAGAAAATCAAAACTTTCCTTTTTATCAAATAAAACGATATCATAATCTGAAGGTAGATATTTTCTGCGCCGGCTCAAATAATCAAAAGCCGTCATTCCGGCAAAACCTCCTCCAACTATAACTATATTCTTTCTCATAACTTTTAAGTATTTACTATCTCCCCTCCATTAGGGTGCAATACAATCAAAAATTCGCTTTAACCGGTTTATTTAAAAGCATCTAGTAAAGTTTTAATGTAATTTTCTTCTTCGGCCAAAGCAGCCATCTTGTCAATGCCGCTTTCTTGTTCATAGGTCGGCTTCTCAACATTATAAAATATCCCAAGCGGTATTTTGTCTGGCCACTGGGTAGCTTTCTCGATGGCCTTAAATTTATCATCTGATTTATAATCGTCACCGAGTTTATAAATTCTCTCTGAATACCACTGGTAAGTATTTTTCTTATTAAAAGACACACAGGGCTGCAATACCTCAATCAATGAAAAACCTTTATGCTTTACCCCCTCAGCTATTAGCTCAGCAGTAAATTCGGAATCCTTTGAAAAACTCCGGGCCACAAAGCCGGCTCCGCAAATTATAGCTGCCGCTAAAGCCTGAAACGGTTCCAGTATTACTCCATGGGTCTGAACTTTCGTATGATAACCTCTATCGGTAGTCGGGGAAGCCTGGCCCTTGGTTAAACCATATATCTGGTTATTATGAACTATTACCGTAATATCAATATTGCGCCTGATGTTGTGAATGAAATGATTTCCTCCTTCACCATAACAATCGCCATCTCCGGTTGTTACCAAAACCGTTAGGTCTTTATTGGCAATTTTCGCACCGCAGGCAACCGGAAGAGCTCTGCCATGTAACCCATTAAAACAATTAGCTTTTATATAATGCGGTAATTTTGCAGCCTGGCCAATACCGGAAACTATCAAAATATCTTTAGGTTTTTTATTAAGCTTCTGGAGAGCCTTTTTTACTGCATTGAGTATCCCGAAATTGCCGCAACCCGGGCACCAGGCTATCTCATCATTGCTATTATAATCTGCTATATTCACTTATACCTCCTTAAGGATTTCTCTGACAACTTCATCAAGGCTAAAAGGCCGGCCGTTGAATTTTAAAATCGATTTATCGATGCCTACTCCGGCCTGGCACCTGATAAGCCCTGCCAATTGGGCCGTAGCATTATTTTCAAGAGTCATGATCTTTTTTTTATTTTTTATCAGCTTTAGAAATTTATCTTTGGGGAAAGGCCAAACCTGGGGAAGGTGAATAAAGCCAACCGTTTTCTTATCAATTGAGGTGACTGCTTCTTTTAATACCCCAAAAGTAGAACCAAACCCAACAACCACAACTTCTGCTTTATCAAGATTAATGGCTACGGGCTCTTTGATCTCTTTCTCAAGAAGTTTTAACTTTTTATTCAGGCGCTTCTTTACCATTTTTACCCGCACTTGACCGTCTTCGGTTATGTGCCCTTCTTCGTTGTGCTCATCGCTGTCAACATAGATAGCATCTTCAATCCAAGAAGGTATTGCCCGGGGTGATATACCATTTTCAGTAAGTTGATATCTCTTATAATTGCTTACCTTGTGAGACTCTTCCTTTGAAATTTCATATTTCTGAGGCTTTATTTTATCGATATCAAAACCCTCGATATTGCGAATCGAATCTGCCAGATGCTGATCTGAAAGTATAAAAACCGGGATTTGATATTTATCGGCAAGATTATGAGCTTTGAGAGTTAAATAAAAACACTCTTCAATTGTGCCGGGAGTAAATACTACTTTTGCAAATTCCCCATGGCCACTATAGAGAACAAAGTTTAAATCTGCCTGCTCAGTCCTGGTCGGAAAACCGGTTCCCGGAGCCGGCCTTTGAATATCAGCAATAACTACCGGTGTTTCGGTAACTCCGGCCAAACTAACCCCTTCTTGCATCAAGGCAAATCCTCCGCCTGAGGTAGCAGTCATTGATCTGGCTCCGGCAAATGATGCCCCAATAGCCATATTTATTGCTGCTATTTCATCTTCGGCTTGTTCAACAACAATGTTGAAACGGTCTGCGAATTCAGCCACAGTGGTTAAGATACTGGTTGAGGGGGTCATCGGATAAGCCGAATAGAATTTACACCCGGCATGTATTGCTCCCAGGGCCATTGCTTGGTTACCATTTATCAATATTTGATCTTTTAACTTAGCGGGTTTGGAATTTTTCAACTTAGCTTTTTGAAATATTTTTTCACTCTCTATATAAGCTCTTTTGGCAACTTCGATATTTTTTGAAATTATCTCCTTAGATTTCTTATTAAATATTTCCCCTAAAGTCTCTTCGGTAAATTTAAAATCAACTCCGGCGGCAGCCGAAACAATTCCGCTAGCTGCTGAATTAATATAGATATCACTACCCCCGACATCTTTGGCGATCTTATAAAAAGGGATATCTTGATAATTTTTTTTGAGCTCCTTTAAAGAAAATTCTTCTTTGTCAACAACGATAACCCCTTCTTTTGAAAGGCCTTTCTCGTGAAGATTAATGCTCTCTTTATTGAGGCATACTAAAATATCTATCTTTTCGCGTAAAGCTTCGATTGGTTCGGTTGATACTCTAATCTGGAAGAAATTATTCCCACCCCGGATGCGGGACATATAATCAAGATTTGCAAAAACCGAAAATCCGGCATCTTTAAAAATTTTGCATAGCGCCATCCCGATTGTCTTCATCCCCTGTCCGGCTTCTCCGGTAATTTTTATTGTGATTTCATTTTTCACCAATAACTCTCCTTGATTTAACTATATTTATCCAAAATCTCTTGATATTTTTGATGGATCATCTCCCGGTCAAAATCATAGAACTCATCCAGCATCTGGTCTTTTTCTTCTTTGGAAAAATACTCCATTACCGGTAAGAAAAATTTCTTATCCTCGGTTTCGATATGCTGGGGGTAAAGTTCGGTTAAGTCTTTCATCCGGGCTAAAATATCATCTAACGCTTTATCATCCCCCTCTTTATATTTTTGGGCTGCCAAAGTTAAAGCTTTAACCAATTCTCTAGCTCTTTTGTGGTCTTCTAAAAGTTTATCCATGGTTTGCTGGTGTTCTGAAGAAATATCTTTATCTTTTAATCTGGAAAATAATATATCTTCTTCTTTTCCATGGTGGCATTTATCAGCATAAGTACTCATAAAATCAACAGCGGTTTTTATAAATTCAACATCTGCCTTTTTATCTTTGCTGAATTGGCCCATCTTCTTATCGATTAAGCCTACCATTTTCTCAATAAGCCGATGTTCTTTCATTAAAGGCCCGGCCGGTAAAATATCTTTTCGCGCACCACTCATATTTTTTCTCCTTTCTTCTTTAACCTTATTTTTTATTAGCCAAGTACCTTGAGGCTTTCAATAAAGCAATACAGCCCTGTCCGGCGGCAATAACATATTGATACTCTAGGCCTGAAGCGCAATCTCCGGCAGCAAAAACCCCTTCGACTGAGGTTTTAGACTGACAATCTATTTCAATATGCTTTTTCTCATCCAACTTTAAAAACCCTTCTACAAAGCCGGTATTAGCCGACCTTCCGATTTCGATAATCACTCCTTCTAGTTTTAAATCCCGGGTTTTTGAATCCTTCTCATATTTAATTCCTTCAACAAATTTATCTCCGTAAATTGCGGTTGTTTTAGCTTTAGTAATGACTTCAACATTCTGGTAAGAATTAACTTTTTCAATTAGGTATTCATGAGCGTTAAATTCCTTATCGATATTGATAAGGTAAATCTTTTTAGCGATATCTTTGGTAAATTCAACTGCTTCCAAAGCCGAATTACCGCCGCCGATTAT
>CAZGLF010000071.1:0-6240 GCA_964526615.1 uncultured Planctomycetia bacterium | reverse complement strand
CAATCGGTAAGAAAACATTTTTTTTATATCACGCATTTAATAATATGTCAAGAAAAAATACTATATCTGGTAGTTAAATATTTTAAAAACACAATATATTGTTAAATAAAGAGTTAGAAAGCCTCTATCTTTCAAAGAAAAATAAAAAATATTAGAGAAAGCTTACAGTATCGCGAATAATCAATTCGGTATCGAGAACAATCTTCTGGGCAGGATTATTTCCCTCAATATTATCTTGCAGTATCTTTACGGCTTTTTGGGCCATTGCTTCCAGTGGTTGCCTTACGGTAGTAAGCATAAGGTTGCCGTAAAGACAATGTGGGTTATCGTCAAATCCGATAACACTTAAATTTTTCGGAACTTCTATCCTTCTTTCTTCAGCGAAATTCAAAACTTCACTAGCTACTTCATCGCTACAACAAAATATTGCGGTTGGCGAAGTTTTACTTTCGAACAACTCTTCTAATTTCATTCTAGCTTCTTTACGGGAAAAATTAGTTACCTTAATATAATCTGGATTCTGTGGCAATTTATTTTTTTCTAAAGCCGACTTATAACCTTCTAACCTTTCCTTAGCACATTGAACTCTTAAGTCTCCAGCTAAATGGGCAATTTGCCTATGTCCATGATGAATTAAAAATTCAGTGGCCTCATGTGCACCTTTAAAATTATCAATTGTTACATAATTAACATTGTCTGCTTGGACTTTCTTATTTATAACAACTAAAGGTATGCCTTCTTTAACTAACCTTTGAAATTGTTTTTCATTGCCGATAACATCGGCCATTATAACTCCATCAACCAATGAAGCTTTAAAATTATCTTTATTCCAAAAAATATTAAGGTGTAAATCGATTGCTTTTTCACCTAGAGCTGATGCGATGCGGCGTATTATCTCTAAAGCATAAAAAGAATAAAATATGCCCTCATACCCTGGAATAATTAAACCAAAAGTATCAAGCTTTCCTCCTGCCAAGCGACGGGCATAAAGCAAAGGTTGATAATCAAGTTCTTTAATAGCTTTTTCGACTTTTCTCTTATTGTCTTCTTTTAAGGAAGCATTATTGAGGAAACGGGAAACCGTAGCGATAGAAACCCCGGCCAGTTTAGCTACATCTTTTATGGTAATTTTGGATGAAGACACAAGTTACTATCTACTTATGACGATATCGCCTTCTTGGATTGTAAAACCGCCCACGACTTCTTTTACATCTGCTGCTGAAATTTCACGTCTGGTTTCGATAACTTCTACGGTTGCTATCTCTCTACCTTGACGCATAGCTTTTAGCAACATCCCCGGCCTTATCCCTGAAGACTCGCCAAGGTCAACAACTATAAACTGCTCGTCGTTGTTTACAGCAATAACCTCTCCTCTTAATCCTTTCAAACCAGGGGTTTGCGGTTTAACAACAATTGGGGGCAACTCTACTGATGCAGATTCACTAGCCATAATTTTTTTACCGCCAACGATTGCTTTTTCAAGTTGTTGCTGCAAGTCACGAAAAGCCATTGTTTTTTCCCTCAATACATTTTCAGCATCGGTTATTCTATTTTCTAAAGCTTCTTTTCTGTCTTTAACCGCTTTAAGGTTGTTCTGTAGATTCATTTTTTCCTTACTTGCTAAGACCAGCTCTCTTTTTAAGCTAACATTTTCATTGCGTAATTTCTTAACTTCTTTTACTGCACCGGCTCTCTCTTCTCTTTCGCTGACTAAATCCATACTCATTACGCGCAAAGTTCTCTCTTTGAACTTAATTTCATCGGCTAACCTTTCTTTTTCTTTGACTAGCTGATCGATTTTTAGGCTTAATTCTTTATTTTCCTTATCTAAATTAGCTAGCTGATTTTCATAATCCATTATTGTATCATTAAGGTTTTGAAGTTTAGCCTCTAAAGAAGCTTTTTTCTTAACAAAATCTGCCCAATGATCCTCAGATATTTGATCGGTTGAAGTGATTGTGGTTGTTCCCTGGACTGATACTTCCGGCTGGCGAGCCTGCTGCATTGATTCTTGTAATTGATCTACTTTCTCAGCAGCATCGGCCCATTTTTGTTTGAATTCATCTCGTTCAGCCTCGATTCGATTGAGATCTTCCTGTACAATTTTTAATTTATTTTGCAAGTTCTGATTCTCTTGAGAAACTTGACGAAGATTGTACTCTAATTTACTATTTCTATCGAGTAAACTTTTTTTCTCTTCTTTTAAAGTTAAATTTTCTGTAGTTAAATTTTCTTTTTCAGTATAAAAAGTATAAGCAACAAAACCTACGCCTAAAACAATAATTAATAAAATAATTGGAATTATTTTTCCCATTGTCACCTCCCTTTTAAATTATTTTAGCATATAAGTTATACGTGTAAAGCTTTTTCTTTAAAAACTACCATTGCTGCGCCTAAAGAAGTAGCATCTATCCCCACTTTAGATAAAACAATTTTGCAATTTTTCCTCATTTCATGAAACGCAAACCTCTTAACTGCGTTAATGCATTCATCTAAAAAAATCTCTCCTCCCTTTTCTAGCCCTCCGCCAATTATCACTAACTCAGGATTTAAAAAATTTATTAAAAAAGCGATTTTCGCACCCAAGGCCAGTGCCCCTTCTTTTAAAGCTTCCCGGGCAACTTTATCTTTTTTCTGAGCTTCTTCAAAAACACTCTCTAGGGATAATTCTCCAACTGAAGAGATCTTCTTTATCAAAGCGCTCTCTTTACCTAAAGATATGATTTCTTTAGCTCTTTTTGTTATCCCTAAATCAATAGGCCATTGCTTTAAAAATGAAAAATCCCCTAAACGCGAAGCCATTATTTTTTCGGGATTTAAAAATAATTCTCCGGCTGCGCCATCCCGGCCGCGATAAAGATCGCCGTTGATCATTATCCCGCAACCCACACCAGAAAACATATAAATAATATCTTTTTGTTTAGAAAAATTGCTCTTATACTCTGCCCATAAACAAGCGGTAGCGTCGTTATCAACAAATATATCAAGCCCAGATTTTTTCTTTAAGTGTTCCTGTAAAGGTAAAGAAATATAGGAATCCCGGTTTTGGGGCAGATAGACAACACCCTTTCGGCTGCTGACTATCCCGCCTAAGGCAACCCCGGCGCCTGCTAAATCTTTTTTATATTTTTTTGATTTTTCAAGGATACAGTCAAACAAATTTAATAAAATTTCAATAGTTTCATTGGGGTTTGCTTTTTTCCTGTTTTTTGTAATCTGAGCTATTACCTTTCCGTCATCACGCAATAATAAAGAACGCGCTTCAAAGATATTTAACCCAATTCCAATAGCATATTTGTGTTTCATTTTTATTTTTTTTGCTTATACATTTAAAAAAGCAAGGGGCAATTTTTTTTCAAACTTAACTAATTACTCCTTGCTTTTTTCTTCTAATAATTTTTTATCTTTAACTTTAAAAACTCTTACGATAATAAAGCCGGGCTATATGTTGGGTGTCTAAAGTAGCAACCCCCCCTCCAAACGGTGTATACGTAGTTGTGGCGATACTATTGGTATTACCGACACCATATTGGGCAACCAACTCACTATCTTCCTGGACTCTTAGCCGTACCTCGGAAAAAACACTATGGTGGCTTCTATTTTCAACGCGAGAATCTTCTGCTAATTCAGAAATATCGTTAACTTTTGAATAAACATAGCGAACATAAAGGCCTAATCTATCAGTAGGCAAATAACTAGCTTCGATACCGACATGATTCATATTATCATCTATTATCTGCGCCCATTCATATTCATTTCTAGTGTAATCTAGGTAAAACTGCAATTTATCAGTCGGCCTAACACCCATACCGACTTTAAAGACATCAAAATAAGGATAAGGTACTTGAGGAAAAAATCCTTGATTATATAAAAAAGGTAAAGCCTCTCGATAAGTGTTACCTTCTTCGTTAAATAAACGTCCTAGATTAGAACCATTGTAGAGGCCCCGTGGAAAGTTATCATAACCTAAGGCAATATCATTGGTGTGTTCCCAAACAAAACTTAAGTTAATCCAATCAAAGAAATCATACTTAGCACCTAATGATAAGGTCTTTAGGGTTGGGTCCTTATCGGCTTCAATTACATCATTTACGAAAAAATCACCAGTCTGGGCATCGATAATGTAAGGATCTAAACCAGCATCGGTTTTCGGTAAATCATGCCTTATACCTAAAAATTTAGTCTCTAATTTGTCGGTCGCCTGATAAGTTAACTCTAGGCGTGATACATTTTCGATAAATTCACCATTTACATCATGAACATTTCTGATATCAACCAAGGTATCTAGCCTATCATCAAAAAAGTTTAAAGTTTCTAACCTAAAATTTATTACATCACGTCCATAATCTATGCCGTCACCAATAGCAAAAGGCCTAATATCATCCCAGCTTAAAGCCGGGCCGTAAAAGCCACTGTAAAAATAATCAAAGGGTTCCCGAAAACTGACATGGCGAGACCAAAAGGAATCATCCCTGGTTTCCCGGTAACTTGCAAGTGCGCTTTCAAAACCTTCATCCATATGCGTTAATGTTAGCCTTAACTTATAAAACGGCGGATTCTCTTTAGGATCGGGATTAAGCGCAAAGTAATCTTTGCCAAATACATCTGAGGAAGCATTAATTAAATTTACCTGAAAAGCATTACCTCTTTTTTCAGTCCCATATCCTTGCGAATCTCTATCATACTCAGCATAAGAAGTAGCAGTCTCTATAAACACTTCGGTATTATCAGTTATCCCGATATTAGTATCCAAACCAATAGTGTTGCTGGTAGCATCTAAATTATTATCGGCATATCCAAATTTAGAACCGTAAGTAAAGCCTAAGGTCATATTGTCTAGGTAAAAATATTTTCCTCTCAAAGCACTATTAAAGGTTTCAAAGCTTTCATATTCTTGCCAGAGTTCTTTTGGCGAAGCAACCATGAAATCCAAAGAAGTCCTATCAGTATCTAAGTCAACTGAGAAACCTCTTAAGGCAGTTAACCGGGTGCCACCTGAATCACGAGTAAAATAGGCCATGGTATCGTCCCAGCGGCCTTTAACGAAATCTACTGGGGCAACACCGCTGTTAAGGTGTCCGGGTTCCCAATTTACTAACCATTGTGACTCCTCCCAATAAGTATGATGGTTGGTTAAAGATAAGGGGTCATCTGAAGTGTAAGCTATACCCTCGGAAGCTACCGGGAATACCCGAAACATTGAACCGTCTCCGGTATAATCAAACCAAAACTCTCTCATTGGCCAAACTTCATAATCAATGTCTAATTCTGGAATATTAAAAGTATCCGATGGCGTGAAAGCTCCAAGGGCAGTGAATGCCGGTATGGTTCCGTCTACCACTTTTTGCTCTGGTATACCAAAGGAATTACCTAAAAGATTAGTATAAATTGTTTCATTGATTGAATATCCGGTATTAGACCAAGTTTTTAACTGAACATCGGCAGTGTCACCAAATGCACTGGTTACAGTAATTTTTTCAGATTTTCCAATGAAACTCCAGGGACTAATATCAACATTACTGTGAAAGCCCCAGCCCTGCTCTACCGGGCGGTCAATTTGAAATTTTATCCGGCTAAAAATAGCTGGGTCATAGGTATTTTCGCGATGATTAAATTCGGTATCTGAAAAAAGACGCCAGTTTTTTTCATTCAAATCAGCATTTGCCCTCTTCCAATATAACTCTCCCTCCTCTGATACTCCCATACTCGCCTGATATTCACCTTTTAGAGTAAAACCACCGGAACCTTGAGCTTCTTCTTTAGGTTTGCTTTCACCTGGACTTACCTTGGCTGGTTTTTCATCAGGAAATTCAGGTTCAATATAATAAATATCCTCTCCTATCGGAGAGCTTTGGATTGAAACAACTTCACGCGGAGCCATCAAATCAAGAGTGTTTTTGATTTTACGGCGGCGGATACTTTCTAAATAATTTTGAGCCTCTTGGTTAGAAGGATTTAATTGAAGTGCTTTTTGAAATTCTTCTTCGGCGTTTTGGGTATAACCTTTTTTTAAATAAGCTTTACCCATTTCGATTAAATAATCTTCTAAAGAAGAAGAAAACACTAAAGATGGTGATAAAAACAATATTAATATAATTATTATTAATACTATATTTATATTATATTTAGGCATCAAAAAAATTTTATCAGAAAAATAAGGTACTTACAAGCATTTTGTCTTATTTTTTTTATTATTTTTCGATTTTAAATACTTGCTTTTTTATCTTTTCCGAAGGGCGG
>CAZGLF010000070.1:3188-6279 GCA_964526615.1 uncultured Planctomycetia bacterium | reverse complement strand
GGCTTTTTCTTTGACGGCCGCGATTCAATTTTAGTAAGATTCATTCCTGAGGCCTTAAATGAATAAAGTACATCGTATAATGCCCCTACTCTATCCTTCAATGAAAAAAGAATTGATGTTTTATCGTTCTTCGACGGCGGACTATCAGTTTTTGAGATAATCAAAAACCGCGTATAATTACTCGATGAATCTTCAATTGAAGAAGCTAAAACATTCAAACCGTAAATATTAGCAAGTATTTTATTTCCAATACAGCCGCTATAGGCATCTTTTTTAACTTCCTGAGCTGCTTTAGCAGTTGAGGAAGTAGGTATTAATTCAACATCTTTTAAGGAACGGGAAAGCCAACCCCGGCACTGGGCGAAAACCTCAGGATTTGAATAAATTCTTTTTATTTTTTTAAGCGAACGCCCTAAAAGGACATGTGAGATATTTAAAGTCACCTCAGCGCAAATATTTAAATTAGAAACAAAAAACATATCCAAGGTGTAATTAATCACTCCTTCGGTAGAGTTCTCTATCGGCACAACTCCATAATGAGCCTGCCCTCTTTCTACTTCGTCAAAAACATCCCTTATACTCTCAACTGGTAAGTAATTTGGTTTTTTGCCGAATTTTTTTATTGCTGCCAAATGAGTAAATGTTCCTTGGGGGCCTAAATAAGCAACTTCCAAATCAAGGTGCTGTGAACGGCAGACCGAAAGTATCTCGCGAAAAATATTCTCAATATCCGGTGATTGAAGCGGCCCTTGGCTAAGGCTTTTGAGCCTCTTTAACATTGTAGCTTCTCTTTCCGGAGAATATGCAGTAAGCTTTTTTTCTTTTTTTAACTTACTGACCTTTAAAACCTCTTTAGCTCTTTGATTAAGCAGCTTAAGGATTTTTTTATCTATCTGGTCAATTTTTTTTCTCAAATCTTCTAATCGCATACCCCTCCTCCAAATGGTTTAATAAAAACAATTATTTAAATTCTTCCTCAGCATTTTTTAAAGCCTCTATGTGCCCGATGTCAAACCATTTTCCTTTTAAAGTATATCCAAAGACTTTATCTTCTTTTGACAACCAGGATATATATTTTCCGGCAGCATCTAAATGGCCATTGTTTTTACTAAATGTTTTCATGAAGTTTAATGATTCTTTAGGGAAAAAGTAAACACAGGAAGCTGCTAAAGTAGAGGGCGGTTCCAACGGTTTTTCTTTAAAATCAATGACTTTATTTACTTGATCTAAAGCTACTACACCAAAACGTTTAGCTTCGATCTTTGACTCTACATCATAAAGACCCAGACAAGAATAAGGCTTTTTCTCCAATGCAAATTTTACAAAATCAACTAAATTATCATGAAATAAATTATCTCCCCCTAAGACCAGCCAATCATCGCTTTGGCTCTTTGAGATTGCAAATTCCATATCTTTTATAGCACCTAGCCTATCATCAGGGCTTTTGGAACCATCATTTATAATTTTGGCGTTTACTTTATATTTTTTTTGCCAATCTAGAAAACTCTCATAAAACTTATCATTCACCACAATACTTACCTCGTCTACAGAAAAATTCTTATCCAAAAACTCTACCTTATCAATTAAATAATTCATCATCGGCTTATTATTTATCGGCAACAACGGCTTAGCTATCCTCTCGGTCAAAGGGTATAGCCGGGTTCCATAACCAGCTGCTAAAATAAGTACTCGCATTTTAGATAATTAAGTTTTGATAAGTTTCGTCTTTTAAATTTTTTTTCAATTGGCTTTTTAAATACTCGCTAACTTCTTTTGCGGTTGATAAACTTAAAACCTTCTCTACCGCCTTCTTAGCGCCTTCGGATTCAATCTTACTTAACAATTCTTTTATTATTGGTATTTGAGGAGGCGACATGCTAAATCTATCTAGACCAAACCCTAATAACAAGAATGCAAATAATGGGTCACCGGACATCTCCCCACACATACCCACCCAAATATTATTTTTATGGGCAACATCAATGACGCTTTTTATTAATCTTAGAACCGCTGGGTGTCCCGGTTCATATAAGTAAGCTACTTTTTCGTTTCCTCTGTCAACAGCTAAAGAATATTGAATCAAATCATTGGTGCCGATGCTGAAAAAATCACTTTCTCTGGCTAATACATCTGCGGTTAAAGCTGCAGAGGGAACTTCAATCATAGTTCCAACCGATACATCTTTATCAAATGCTTTATTGGTTTTCGCCAACTCCTTTTTACACTCTTGTAAAACAGCCTTGGCTTGACGAAGCTCCTCGATACCCGATATCATCGGAAACATTATCTTCACATTTTTACCTTCCGAAGCTCTAAGCATAGCCCTTAACTGTGTTTTGAATATCTCTGGGCGAGCCAAACAAAACCTTATAGCTCTCCAACCCAAAAACGGACTCATCTCCCGCGGAACTTCAGGGTGCGATAAAAATTTATCTCCGCCGATATCAATAGTTCTAAAAATGACTGAATGCGGGCTCACTTTTTTAGCTACAGATTGATAAGCCTTGAATTGTTCTTCTTCTGAAGGTAAATCCTTCCTCCCTAAAAAGATAAATTCGGTCCGATAAAGCCCGATACCCCGGGCAGCATATTTTTTTACCAAAGGAAGTTCTTCGGGAAGCTCAATATTAGCAGAAATTATTTTTTCAACTCCATCTTTGGTTGTAGCCTTTAAGGTCTTGGGTATATGTATTGCTTTTACGTCTTTGTTATATTGGCTTAATTTCTTTTGATAATCTTTGAGTTGCTTATCTGTCGGTTTTACCACAACTTGGCCCATTGAACCATCTACTATCAACTTATCACCGTTTTTAATATTTGCGGTTGCGCCTTCTGTGCCTACTACTGCCGGAATTTGTAAGCTGCGGGCAATAATTGCAGTATGGGATGTCCGGCCGCCGATATCGGTTATAAACCCTAAAATCTTATCTTTCGGCAACGAAGCAGTTTGTGAAGGGCCCAGGTCGTGAGCAACAATGATTACTTTCTCTTTTAAATCGCTCAAAGACACTGACTTCTCTTTAAGCATTGTTTTTAAAACCCTTCGCGCAATATCTTCAATATCTACCACTCTTTCTCTTAGATATTCATC
>CAZGLF010000070.1:0-3178 GCA_964526615.1 uncultured Planctomycetia bacterium | reverse complement strand
TTAATACTTTGAGAAAAAGCATACTCAACATTTACTTTTTTATTTTTGATCTGCTTTATTACATCCTCTATTAAAACCCTGTCTTCTAAAACTAAAAAGTGAGCTTCAAAAATCCTGCCGTGGTCAAAACCAATATCTTGTGATATTTTTTTCTGTAAATCGGATATCTCCCGACGGGTTGCAATTAAAGCTTCTTCCAGGCGATAAATCTCTCTGGAAATCTCATCGTGTGAAATCTTTTTCTTAGGAACCGAAAGGTCATCTTTTCTTACAATTAAAGCCTTACCGATTCCAATTCCTCCTGAGACCGCTATACCTTTTATTTTATTCATCATCACCTTCCAAAAAATTCTTTAGTTCTTCCATAGCTTCTTGATTATCTTCACCTTCAACTATCAGCCTGATATCCATACCTTTGTTAATACCTAAACTTAATATCGCTATGATAGACTTTCCATCCACTATTTCCCCACCCCTTTCCAACTTTACTGAGGAATTAAATTTGTTTGCCATTTGTACAAATATGGTAGCTGGCCTGACATGCAATCCGTGGCCTTTATTCACTACTATCTGTTTTTCAATTCTTTCCATTTTTTCCTGTTATTATTATAAATGTTTATTATCTCTCTAGCTGTTTTTTTCGAGTCATGACGTAGATAATTACTTCTACTTACAACATCGGATTCAAAAACCGCTATCCCCATTTTCTTGAACCTTTCCCGGTCAAAAATAGCAGGAAAAGACTTCTCCTGAGCATATTTAACCAAAAGATTATATTTTAAACGGCCTGAATTTACTAAGCAGCAATTAACAACTTTTTTATTAGTATGCTCAATAATCTTTTTTAAGTGGTCCGAAGCCGTAAAACTATCGGTTTCTCCATGTTGAGTCATAACATTACATAAATATAACTTCATTATACCACGTTTTGCGATTTCATCTCGTATTTGATCAATCAGCAAATTTGGCAAAATACTGGTAAAAAGACTTCCCGGGCCAAAAATAACAATATCTGCTTCTCTTATTGCCTCGATAGCTTCAGGATTCGGCTTTGCATCTTGAGGCATCAAATCTATTTTTTTTATTGATTTGCTCTCATCGGGTATCTTATCTTCGCCTTCTTTTATGGTTCCGTCGCTATATTCTGCTTTAAGGCGAATTTTATCAAGGCTTGAGGGGATAACCCTTCCCCGAATGGCCAAAACAATACTGGATTCTTTCACCGCATCTTCAAAACTTCCGGTAACCTGAGTCATAGCTGTAATAAAAAGGTTCCCAAAACTATGGCCCTTGATGCCATTTCCTTCCTTAAAACGGTATTGAAATAAATCCCGCATAAGTTGGGGAGCTTCGGCCAAAGAAACCAAACAATTCCTTATATCTCCAGGAGGCAAAATACCAAATTCTTCTCGCAGGCGCCCCGAAGAACCTCCTTCATCAGCTACTGCTACAATAGCGATTATATTAGCAGTGTATTCCTTTAAACCGTCTAATATTGTCGAAAGGCCTGTTCCTCCCCCTATGGCCACGATTTTAGGCCCCTTGGAAAGAAATCTCTTTTCATAAATAATATCGATTAACTCTTTATCTTTAGCCGGATAAATAACATCGAAAAAACTTTCGATGAGTGCCTTCATCCCGGCAACCAACCCTACAAAAGCAAAAATGAATACAACTATATCAAATATTTTTAGAATCAAGAAAGTATCTAAGAAAAACCTGATTGATGCAAAAATAATAAAAAATAGACTAAGGGATAATAAAGTAACCCATCTTTTAATTTTTAATCCGGGATAAAACCACCTTATAATTTTTATAAACTTTTTCATTTTTAATTCTATTTGATGAAGCCGATAAGCCTTTAGATATTTACCTAACCGCTTGTTGCTGCTGATTTAATAATGCGAGGACTTCTTCTTCGGTTTTAACGTTCTTTAATCTTTGAACTAAATATTTATCACGCAACATTCGAGCCAAAAAAGCAAGCATTTTCAGATGTAAACCCGCCTCTTTTTGGTTAGAGATAAGAAGTGCTATAACATTAACTGGTTCTTGGTCTAAAGAGTCGAAATCAACCCCTTCTTTCGAGATACAGATACAAATTATGATATCTTTCACAGAATTGATTCGAGCGTGCGGAAAAGCTATACCGTTACCGATTGCAGTAGAACCCATTTCTTCACGTTGATAAATAGCTTTCAAGCTTTCTTTTCTGTCCACCTTAGTTATTTTCGTATGCGCAACTAAGTGGTCTAGAATAAAGGAAATGGTATTCTTTTTATTCTTTTGTTTCAGGCCTAAAATAACCGTATCTTTATCTAAATAATCTAAAACATTCATTTTTAGTTAGCTCTATTTTTTCAATCAACTTAATGCTTTATCGTACAGCTATCAAAGCAAATTTAAGTTATAAGCGGGGAAAGGGAATCGAACCCTCAACCTTCACGTTGGCAACGTGACGCTCTAGCCGATTGAGCTACCCCCGCTAAATATTTCCATTATAAAGAACTATTCGTCCTAATATAACTACCTATCACTATGCGGATGGGGAGAGTTGAACTCCCACCTCTTACGAGACATGATCCTAAGTCATGCGCGTCTGCCAATTCCGCCACATCCGCAACAAGGCTCCGTATTAATATGGTAACTTCTAATTACCAACTAAACATCGATGCCATATGTTGACCAATTGCGGGAAGAGTTATCCCCCTTTAACAAGAAGCTATCTTGCTTCGCAAAAACTCTAACCGCCACATCCGCGGATTTAGATGCGAAATTTAATTTTTCAAGAGAGCCTATTTATTGGTGAGCCGCCCGAGGGTCGAACTCGGAACACCCGCCTTAAAAGGGCGGTGCTCTACCAACTGAGCTAGCGGCCCATCAATCTTCTATGCTTTTTAAAAACTATAATTAAAATATAGAATTAAAATTCCCTTAATTCTTTCTCTTTCTCTTCTAAGGTTGTATCTAATTCTTTAATACTTTTATCAGTTATTTTCTGTAATTCTTCTTCACTTTTAAATTTTTCGTCTTCCGATATTTTCTTTTCTTTTTCTAGGCTCTTTATCCTATCTTTACCCTCTCTTCGCACGGTACGAATAGATATTTTCCCTTCCTCAATGATTTTTTTAACCATTTTTATTAACTCATCTCTTCTCTCTTCCGATAAAGGCGGAAC
>CAZGLF010000069.1:0-6331 GCA_964526615.1 uncultured Planctomycetia bacterium | reverse complement strand
GACGCGGGTGTAGTTCAATGGTAGAACACAGGCCTTCCAAGCCTGTTATGTCGGTTCGATCCCGATCGCCCGCTTTGTGAAATCCACTTTTTAAGTTTTACAGAAGGCTTAAAAAGATAATAAAAGATGAAAGAAAAGATCTCAATAATTGGTGCGGGAAGTTGGGGAACAACCTTAGCTATTTCTCTTTCGGCTAAAGGTGTGAAGGTAGAACTTTACAGTGTTTTTACCCAGCACAGCTTGGAGATGAAAAAGTCTCGCGAAAATAAGGCTTTCCTCCCGGGGATCAAATTCCCCAAGTCATTAAGTATCAACCCTTCATTAAAAGATGTTTTAACCAACGAACTTATAGTCATAGCTATACCGGTTAAATATTTAGTTAAAGTTTTAAAAGATATTAAAAAACAAAAAGTCTCTTTAACGAAGAAAGTATTTGTCAGCGTAAGTAAGGGAATTGAAACTAAAACCTTAAAGAGGGTCTCTCAATTAATAAAAGAGGAGCTGGGGGCAGGAAAAATTGCCGTATTATCAGGTCCAAATATTGCAAAAGAAGTTTTGAATAATATCCCTTCCACTTCAGTTCTAGCTTGTCCGGATAAAAAAACTGGAAAGAGGCTGCAAGTTCTATTCAACAGCAAGGCCTTTAGAGTATACCTTCATAAAGATTTAGCAGGGGTAGAGCTAGGTGGGGCCTTAAAGAACATAATTGCTATATCCTGCGGGATATCAGATGGTTTGGGATTTGGAACCAACACTAAAGCTGCTTTGGTAACCCGGGGTTTAGCTGAGATAACCAGGCTAGGAAAAGCCCTTGGTGCAAAAGCTGATACATTTTGGGGGATAAGCGGCCTGGGAGATTTAGTTACTACTTGTTTTTCCCCGCATTCCCGTAATAGAACTTTAGGAGAACAAATTGGTAAGGGTAAAAAGTTAACCGATATCACCAAAGGGATGAATATGGTGGCTGAAGGGGTTGAAACGGTAAAATCAGCATACCGCTTAAGCCAAAAATTAAAGATAGATATGCCGATTACCCACCAAGTATATAAGGTTTTATATAAGGCTAAATCACCCAAAAAGGCTGTAGCTGATTTAATGCAACGCCCTTTAAAGTCAGAAAAAATAGTTTAAGTGGTTAAACTAATAAAGCGCTTAATTCTGATTGGGTTGATAATTTGGGGGATAGTGTTCTTTTACAAGAGATTTTGTGCACCAATAATTGATGAATTTTTTGCAAAAAATAAAGGCAAAGTTAATTTCTTTGCCTTTTAATTATTTCAAAATGAAGACTAGGGGGCTCTTCACCCCCTTGGTTTGGTTAATACCTTCAAACCCTCTTTTCACTTAAATATACCATATCAAAAATGGACCTTTCAATATATTTACACAGAATTGCAGAAAACGTTTACAATTTGCTTAATAGAATATAAAATGATAAGAGTTAATGCTAACGATTATGAATGAACCGGAAGTAGCTAAAATATTTTTTAATCGAGCTGAGGCCGACTTGGCAAAGAGTTATCTTTTAGAAAATGATATTGAATCAGTAATTTTAGCTGATGATTGTGCAGGACAACATCCACATCTTATCTTATCAAGTGGAGGCGTAAAGCTTTTGGTAACTAAAAAAGATCTTGATAAAGCCAAGAGATTATTAGATAAATAGCAACACTATTAATATCTAAAAATGCAAAAAACTACTGATAAAATTAAAAAAGAACTAAGGCTTTATTGGAGAAATTATATCTTTCAAAGCTTTTTTGCTTCACTTTCTTTGTTTATAGTGATTCTGATTTTAAGTTTTCAAAGGGTAGTGGTTGTAGCCTCAATTGGAGCGACTGCATTTATTGTTTTTGCTATGCCAGGCTATATCACCGCTAAACCTCGAAATGTTATCGGCGGTTATATAGTAGGGATGGTTTCCGGGGTTTTATTTTCCCTAATCCCCCAGGGGTCATTTATCCTTTTAAGTATCATAGCTTCTTTTTGTGTCGGGTTTTCGATTTTGATAATGGTAATAACTGATACCGAACACCCTCCGGCTGCCGGTGTTGCTTTAGCTTTAGCGATACAAGGATTCACTTGGGACGTTGGCATAACCGTCATTGTTAGTGCTGTAGTTCTTTCGATAATACATAATAGTTTTCGTAAATATTTAAAAGATTTGGTATAATTGGGTATTAAAGATAAACTGGTCATGAGCCAAGAAAAAGATAAAAATCAAGAGCATCTGCGTTTATTATCAATATTCCACTATATACTTGCCGGAATTTCGGCAGTATTTTCCTGTATACCGATAATTCATTTAGTTATTGGCATAGTTGCTATTAACTGTCCAGAGTGTTTTAAAGATGAGGCAGGACAAATTCCCCCGCCTTTTTTTGGTTGGATATTTACTATTATCGGCGCAGTAATGATATTTTTAGGTTGGGCTTTTGCATTTTGTCTGTTTTTGGCCGGAAGGTATCTTGTTCGTAGAAAACATTATTTATTTTGCTTTGTGACGGCTTGTATTAGTTGTCTATTTATTCCCTTTGGCACGGCTTTAGGGGTATTTACGATAATTGTTCTTTCTCGTTCTCAAGTGGCAAAATTATTTAATTAGCAGTTTTAAGCCCTTTGATTTTTAAGATTGGCAGCGATAATTTTTTTTATTTTATTTAAGTCTTTTTTTGATAGCTGGTAAAATTCCATTCCGGTATCATAAACTGTATTTTTTTTATATTGAGGCATTTCACGGGGAAAAGCCCAAATTATTTTAGCTTTACAGGCTATCGGTGCTTTGCCTATCCCGTGTATTTTTAATTCGATGATTTTGCCGCTAGAGAGCCTTTCTTTCAAAAAAACCCGAATCCCCCCGGCACTGATATTTTCGGTATTTATTGATAGCATTTTCTTCCTTGAAAGGGTATAAACTGCTATCTCACAAAGAAATTTTATTCTTACGAATTTTCGTCTTTCACTGCTATCCCAATTCATAATACTTTCTTTAAATATACCATATAAAATATAACAAAATCCAAGACAGGATATATATTATTTATATATTGAGTAAATACTTGATGAGACTATTAAAGCGTGATACAATTTTTTAGCTGATAAATAAAGAGAACACGGGAGGTGGCGCAGCCTGGATTAGCGCACTTGAATGGGGTTCAAGGGGTCGCGGGTTCGAATCCCGCTCTCCCGACCATATCCTATAATAGAAAAAGGAGGATATATGAACGAAGATAGAAAAGATTATAATGGCCCTGAGAGAAGAAAATATGAACGCCTGGAAGCGAATTTTGTAGTCAGTTACCGGATTCAAGACAACCCAAACGGGTATGATCTCTCCCAAAGTAAAAATGTCAGCCAGGGAGGGATGCTGCTTACAACTAATAAAATTTTTAATGAAGGAACTTGTCTTTCAATGACAATAAGGTTTCCCTTAATCCCCCAAAAAATAGAGGTTACCGGCCAGGTAGTTGAATCTAAAGAGGTTGTTAGGGATCTTTTATATGAAACCAGGATAAAATTTTTAGATTTAGATATAGAGTTTTTCAAAAAATTAGGCGAATTTATCGAGGAAAATTTAAAAAATGATTAAAAAAGTAGGATTAATCGGTTTAGGCCATGTAGGAGAAGCTGTTTTAAATTCATTAAAAAAGTATTCTTCTTTAATAGCAAAGCGTAACTCTTTAAAATTGCAAATTAAAAAGGTCTGTGATAGCAATTCCAAAAAGGGTGAGCTTGCTAAAAACCTAGGGTTTTCTTTTACTGAAGACCCTAAAGAATTAATAAATGACCCCGAAATAGATATAATTGTTGAACTTGTCGGAGGTATTGAGCCGGCTAATACTTTAATCCAGCAAGCTTTAAAGAGCGGCAAAAACGTGGTAACCGCCAATAAAGCATTGTTGGCAGCTAAGGGTAAGGAAATATTTTCTTTAGCAGAAAGTAAAGGTAGATCAGTTGGTTTTGAGGCTTCGGTTTGCGGAGCTATTCCTTTAATTAAAAGCATTGCTACCGGTTTAGTCAGCTGTGAGATAAAAAAACTTTATGGTATTTTAAATGGAACAACTAATTATATTCTTTATAAGATGGCTAAAGAGGACATTGATTTTAAAAAGAGCTTAAAGGAAGCCCAAGATAAAGGTTTAGCTGAGAGGCGTCCGGATTTAGATATCGAAGGGAAAGATGCGCTTCATAAGTTATGTATTTTAAGTTATATCTGCTACGGTGTTTGGCCATCGTTAGATAAAGTCCTGGCTCAAGGAATATCTAAAGTGTCTTTGCTGGATATACTTTATGCTAAAGAATTAAATTATCAAATTAAGCTTTTAGCGATTGCTAAAAAGAATAAGGATTCTTTAGACTTAAGGGTTCATCCAACCTTAGTCTATAAAGAGCATCCTTTGGCCCAGGTATCTTTGGCTTATAATGCAGTTTATTTAGATACCGAGCCGGCCGGGAAATTATTATTTTATGGAGAAGGTGCCGGAGGGGTTCCTACCTCATCTTCGGTAATTTCAGATATAGTAAGTATTGCTTCCGGAACCAAGGGTTTTAGAAGAAAAGAAGAAAAGACCTTAGTTCAGAATATCAAAGATATCCAGACTCGTTATTACATTAGGTTTATGGCCAAAGATGTGCCCGGAGTATTGGCGAAAATATCTAAAATTCTTTCTTCTTATGATATTAGTATAGCTTCGGTAACCCAGAAAGAAAGACGCAAAGATAGAATAGTGCCAATCATAATGCTTACTCATAGAGCTAAAGAAGACGGCATCAATAAGGCGCTTGATAAAATCGATAAATTAGATGTTATCAAAAGCCCAACACAAATAATAAGGATAGAAGACCTATGAAACCCTATAAAGGCGTAATCGAGCGATATAAAAAATATTTACCGGTTACTAAAAAAACACCTTTTGTAAGCCTTTTAGAAGGAAATACCCCTTTGGTTCATACCCCAAAGATATCCAAGATGTTGGGGGATAATTTTAAAGTTTACCTTAAGTATGAAGGCCTCAACCCAACCGGCTCTTTTAAGGATAGAGGCATGACCCTTGCCATTTCAAAGGCTAAAGAAGAAGAGGTTAAGGCAGTAATTTGTGCTTCAACTGGGAATACTTCGGCCTCGGCAGCTGCTTATTCAGCCAGAGCAGATTTAAAGTGTATAGTAGTAATCCCGGAAGGAAAAATCGCTTTAGGAAAATTAGCCCAGGCTCTTATTCATAATGCAAAAGTGATTGCAGTTAAGGGTAATTTTGATCAGGCTCTAGAGGTGGTAAAAGAAATTTCAGAGAATTATCCAGTAAGGTTAGTTAATTCGATTAATCCTCACCGTATCGAAGGGCAAAAAACAGCTTCCTTTGAGGTTTGTGATTATTTAGGCCAGGCTCCTGATTTTCACTTTTTACCGGTTGGTAATGCCGGCAATATAACTGCTTACTGGAAAGGTTACAAAGAATATAAATCTTATAAAAAAATAAACCGCTTACCGAAGATGTGTGGTTTTCAAGCAAAGGGTTCGGCTCCGATTGTAAAAGGCTATCCGATAAAGAAACCAAAGACTATTGCAACTGCAATCCGGATTGGTAATCCAGCAAGCTGGAAATACGCTTTATCAGCCAAGAAAGAATCTAAGGGAATGATTGATATGGTAAGTGATGCCCAAATACTTTCAGCTTATAAGCTTTTAGCTAAAACCGAAGGAGTCTTTGTGGAGCCAGCTTCAGCGGCTTCAGTAGCCGGATTATTATTGATGGATAAAAAAGGCTTTTTCGATAAACTTAAAGGGAAAAAGAAAGAAATAACTATAGTATGCACTTTAACTGGCCATGGTCTCAAAGATCCTCAAGTAGCCATAAAGAGTATTAAAACCCCTCCGATTGTCAAAGCCGATACCAAGACTGTTTTAAAGACAGCAGGCATTTAAAATGAAAGTTTTTTACGATAAAGTTTCTCAAATATTAGAGGAAGTAGTAGAGAAAAAGTATAAAATCAGGCTTACGCATCCTCTTTGGCAATTACCTCAAAGGCAGGAATTCGGGGACCTTTCTTCAATGGTAGCGATGAAACTAGCCTCAGAGTTGAAAAAAGACCCTTTAGAGATCGCTACCGAGATAAAATCAATCTTAGATAAAAAACTCTCTAAAGATTTAGACAAAATTGAAGTTTTGAAGCCGGGTTTTGTAAATATTTTTCTTTCTAAAAAAACCTTAATTGATTCTTTGAACCAGATTTTAAAAACCGAGGATAAGTTTTTTCGCCACAACATTAAGAAAAAAATATTAATAGAATTTTTAAGTGCTAATCCGACTGGCCCCTTGTCAATCGCCCATGG
>CAZGLF010000068.1:2533-6383 GCA_964526615.1 uncultured Planctomycetia bacterium | reverse complement strand
ATTCGGAATTAAATCATTGCGCCGCTGAAGTTGATTTTCAACTTGAGCCCAACCGGAATTTACACTTTCATCCAAAGCAATCGCCCGGTTATAACCTGAAATATACCAGCTAAAACCTACAACTAAAAAGATAGCAACGGCAACAAGTACCCAAATCCAAACTTTACTTTTCTTCTTTCTACTCATATTTTACCCTCCCTGATATAATTTTTTTCTCATCCACTCTTGAGGCCGGTAAATTAAAGCTACCAGCTGCCCGATGCACCCCCTCCTCCAGACATGCCTCCGCCAAATCCGCCGGAACCTCCCCCGAAACCGCCTCCAAAACCAGAGCCTCTTCTGCCTCCTAACATACTAAACATTATTAAGTACAAAAACAACCGGGGATTAACAATGAAGAGCACTCCCATAATAATCAAAAAAATTATAGAACGTGGGTTTATTCCTTGCCTTTCTGGTTTATGAAGGGTTTGGTAAACCTGCTGTTCTGCCCCGGTTAGAGCTAGGCCATATGAATCAGCCACCAAACTTACAATGGCCAAAGCCCCAGCCTCAACTCCTTGGGGATATGCGCCTTCACGAAAAGCCGGGATAATAAAACGTTCGATGATGCTCTTGGTTACGGCATCTGTAAGGACACCTTCTAGCCCGTAACCGACTTCGATTCGGACCCTTCTGTCATTCACGGAAACCAATAACAAAACTCCGTTATCCTCTCCTTTTTGGCCAATACCCCAGCTTTGAAAAAGCTTAACTGCGTATTGCTCGATAGTATCGGGTTGCACCGAGGGTACTGTTACAACCGCGAGTTGTGCCTTGGTTTTTTCTTCTAATTGACGAGCGAGCTGCTCAATTCTGTTACTGGCTTGTCCGGAAAGAACACCTGCAAAATCATTCACATAACCTTGGGGCCGGTCAGGAATTGATTCTGCCCAAGAGGCTAAACCAACCGAAAGAGATAAAATAACAATACAAGTAATTTTTTGGAAAAGCATCCTCATAACCGATCCACAACCTCTGCCAAATGTTCAAGCTCCTGGATATGTTCTCCAAAAACTTTATGCACATCACAGCCGGAAATCCGCTTATCGTTTTTCTTGTCCCTCCAAATTAAAGTCATCGCGGCAGTACTTAAACCAAAGGTTTCGCTTATCTTGTCTAAAACCGCCCCTTTACCTAAGGGTGAATCGATATTTTTCAGCCGAAGGAGAGACCGGAAAATCGGGATCAAGGTATTCAGCGATTCTTTCAACAATATCTCAACAACACCCTTTTTGCCATTATTTTCTAAATAGCCCTGCCTGATTCGGATCAGTTTACCTTTAATCTGTTGCTCGCAAAATAAACGAATATAACGGCCCTCAATCACGAGGTCCTTAAGGAAGTCTTTTCCGTAAAGAATCCGGTAATTATCTTTCATTTCTATGAATTCGATAGGAAAAACATCTAACGATGACCGAATGTGAGCTTGGGTCAAGATTAGTGGAGCGTGAATTCGCCTATTCCGTATCGAGGAGATAGCTTTAAGGCTTTTTTCTAAAAGCTCCGGCCCAACCGTCTTTACCACGATAACCGAATTTACATCAGATACCTTGGGAATAAAGTTCTTTCCTGTGGCCGAACCATAAACAAAAGCCGACAAAACTTCACTCTCGATCAACCCTATCAACTTCTGCAAAAAAGGCAAAAATAGCTTTCGGGCTTCCGCGGGTAAACTCTGGATATTTTTTAATTCTACCATAACACGCTCCTTTTATTGTGACATTGCTATTGTACACAAAAATTCCGGTACTGTTAACCCTTTTCTTAAAAAGATTTAAGGCTAGCCTATTTTTAGAATTTACTCGAATCTTGCGATCTCTCCCTATCGCCTATTTTGATAATTCATCTTCAGTCTCTAATAATTACCGGATTTTTCTTTGAGATAATAAAATTATGTATTATCAGATAATCTAGCCCCATCTTCGAGAAGCTTTTGACGGCCTCTAGCGGTGAGCAAACTATTGGTTCTCCGCGATAATTAAAGGATGTATTTAAGACACAAGGCGTGCCGGTTAATTTGTAAAAATTTTTGATTAGTGAATAAAAAAGAGGGTTCGATTCAGAAGTTACAGTTTGTGCTCTTGCCGTCCCGTCAACATGGGTAACCGCTTTAATGATATTTCTTTTTTCCTTTGTCACAGAAAAACAAATCATCATAAAAGGGTTATCCTTGAGGCCCTTCAACCATGCTCCAGCCTCCGCTTTTAAAAAACTGGGGGCGAGCGGACGCCAGAATTCTCTTCCTTTAATATTGTTGACACGATAAATATTTTCCTTGAAATGCGGGTTAGCTAATATCGACCGGTTCCCAAGGGCCCTTGGCCCCCACTCCATAGCTCCCTGAAACCAGCCAATAATTTTATTTTTTTTAAGCAGTTTCGATGCATCATAAGCCGGGTCGGACGTTATTTCGAATTCGATCCGGTGTTTTTTAAGAATTTTTAGAATTTCGGCCTCCCGGTATGACGGTCCCGAATAAACGTTAAAGTTGAATTTTTTTGCTCCGCAATGCGCGGCGGCCCATTCTACAGCATAACCAATACTCAATCCTGAATCAGAAGCGTTAGGTTGCGTGAAAATATTATCTACAAAAGGTTGTTTGGCTATTTCTCCCAGTAACTTGCTATTTAAAAAAGTTCCTCCGGCAAAGCAAAAGTTTTTGATCTTTGTTGATTGATAAATATCTTTTATCAGATTTATTGCAGACTCTTCGAGGCATTTTTGGATTGTTGCTCCGAAATCAATACTTTCCTGGGGCGGCATATTATCGAAATCGATTCTACCTTTAAACCCGCTCGAAAATTCTGAATACTTATTCCTGATTTTATCATGTCTTTCTATGAGAAAAACATCGCGGTAATTCTTGTAAGGCTTTCCGTAAGAAGCAAGCCCCATGAGCTTGCCCTCATCATTCATCTGGAAACCAGTTCTTATGGTAGCGTCTTTATAAATTATCCCAAAGCTGATTTGACTAGCATCTATAGACCAAACCTTGTGGATATTTCCGTTATCACCATAAAAAAAGGTAATAGCATCGTTATTATCTCCACAGGCGTCTGCGACCAAAATATTAGCCTTATTAAACGAAGATAACCGGTATGCGCTAGCAGCATGAGAAAAATGGTGAAAACCTTTAAGCCTATAAGACCTAGTTTTCTTGCCTTTCATTACGAAATAACGGTGCTCGTTGGCTTTCCGGATCGAACCGATTAAGCAACCCACCTTATCTTTTGTTATAGAGTTTTTTTGTAAAAGGAATTTGATAGATGCTTTTGGAAAAGAATGATCATACTTTACCCTGCTGAATCTTTCTTCCTGCACAAAACCGCAAAGTTTATCTTCCATTATCAAAGCCGCACTGCTATTTTCATTGTAAGAATTTAATCCTAAAACCGAAATCATAATTTCACCAATTCATAGTCCAGAACTGCCTGGCCCTCAAAACAAGAAGAACAGCAGGTATTTTTTGATTTATTGGATAAGCAGTTAGATAAGAAATGTTTATATTTTTTTGAATTTAAAATTGTGGCTAAATCTTGTTTATATATATTGCCTAACTTATATTTTATAATATCAGGCCCTGTTATGTAACAGCACGGGATCACCGTTCCGTCAGAGTTGATGACCAGCTCTCTCGACGGCTTAAAGCATTTTTTCATCATCTTTAATGCTGCATACCTATTAAACAGACTGTTAGCGGGGAGAAGGTACTCCCATTTCTTATTCTTTATCAATACCGTTTTAAATCTTAAAAAATCTGCCCCTAATTCCTTGGCAAGTATTTTTATTTTACCAACTTCGAATTCAT
>CAZGLF010000068.1:0-2523 GCA_964526615.1 uncultured Planctomycetia bacterium | reverse complement strand
CTATTTTTAGGGAACTGGAAACAGCAGATCTCTGCGCCGACAATTGCCTTATGCCGCTTGTTACTGTTTTGAAATCTCCTCCACTGCGAAATTTTTTATATGTTTTGGCTGTAGCTCCATCCAATGATACACTTAAATAATCAAGCTTTGATTTCAACACCTCCTTAGCCTTTTCTTTTAAAAGAAGCCCGTTGGTGGCGATTTTTATAAATCCGATTTTTGATGATTTTGCATAAGCGACCATCTTCCAAATCGCCAGATTGATCAATGGTTCTCCATAATTATATAAACTGACTTTTCGAATTAACGAAGAATTTTTATCGATAATGAATTTAAAATCCTGGAATTTCATATCAACTTTAGTTCGGCCGTCTTGATGTGAAAAGCAAGTTGGACATCTAAGTTGGCATCTATTTGTGGGTTCGATCATTAAATCAATCATAGCCTGATCTTTCTTTTATTTAAAAAAAGCTGCATACTTTCGATAGCCTAAGCGGCAATTTTTGCAAAATTCTTCCTGGTACTTCTTATTGCACAGAAGATCTGAATAGCGCTCTGAAGAGATTAGATTTAACAAATCATCCCGGTATATATTTCCCAATTTAACCGCTGAATCGTCAAGATAGCAACAAGGGGAAATAGTACCGTCAGAGTTAACCCTGAGTTCCTCTCTTAACTTGAGGCAATCTCGATAAGGCCTAACCCGGCTAAAAATAGAGTTCAGGTTACTCTTTTTATGTAGAACGGAGACTTTGGGAATATCTTTCCAGCTAATATTCTGGAAACTATTAAAAAACGGATTGATAGTAAGATTAATTTTTCTTTTAAAACATTCTCTTAAAATCATAGGTATCTCCTCTTGGTAAATCTGATTCAACTCCTGCTTGCTGAAATTCAGGAATTTTAATTTGTTGATGCTCGTATCGACTAAATTGAAAGAGATTGAGCCTATGCGGCTCGGAAGAATTTGAATGATTCTATGGATATTATGAAAATTATCTGGCCGAATTGTGGTATTAATATGGAATTTAATATCTTTGTTCAAATTACCTAAAGATTCTATGGCAGCCAAAGAGCCTTTAAGAGCGCCTTTTTTACCGCGTATTTTATCGTCAATTTGACTAAGCTGCGAATTAATCGAGATATCGTAAAAATCTACATATTTAGCCAGAGAGGATACATCTTTGCCTTTCAGGTTCCCGTTGGTGGAAACCGATACCAAAAACCCTGCCGATTTTGTAAATTCTATAAGCTCAATAAAGTTAGGGTACAATGTCGGTTCACCACCGGTAAAATTCACTACTTTGATATTAAGTTTTTTTGCGCTCAGAATGAGGGTTTTTAGCTTCGAATAGGGTAATTCTTGATTACTGTTTTTCCAGCTGCACATATCACAATTATATTCACATTTTGTCGTCAGCCTTATTTTAAGATACTTCAAATTCAATGCTCCATTCAATATCCTTGCTGTTTTTTCTGCCCCGTTGAATTCTGGATATTTAAACTTCTCTGCCTTTTTTCTGGCCGGCAGGCAGCCACTAGTTTTACGCATTAAATCGGTAGGTGTTATATCTAAATTTTCAACCCTTAAGAACTTTTTGAAATAATCCGCCCTGGTTTGCTGTTCACTATCGGATTGCCTTGGGAAAACAATAGTTTTTGTCCCGGTAACAAGCGCATTATTGATAGAATTATACCCGCCCATGGTCAAGTAAAGTCTCGCTGCGTTAATATACTCGGGTAAATCAGGTATAAACTTTCGGACAGCCACATTGTTTAAATTCTTTGTTGAGGAAATTAAGTTTTGGACGATAGAATTTTCCATAGAAGGTCCGGTTAAAATCAAATAGAAAGATTTTTCCAGTTTTTTATCCAGCCTTTTTATAGAAATCATTTTTTCTATTAACTTTGCGGCGACTGCCTCTCCGTCAATCCCGCCGCCTACGCTAATCACTATCAAGCACTTATCATGACACCCTAATCTATTGAGGATTGCTTTTTTATCCTCAGCCTCTTTATTTGAGCCGCAAAAAACCCTATTAGTAAAAATAATCTTCTCTTTCAAAGAAGAACTTTTTTTAAAATTGGTAACAAAACCCATTTTTTCGTCTGAATGCACAAAAACAGCATTAAACCATTTTAGCCGGTGATTTAGCACCTTAACCGGGGTATTATTGACAACAATATCTCTTACGGAAGAGTAAATCAAGGTATTTTTCTTTTTTAATATTTTAATAAAACGGCTTAGCTCGCCATCTAAGGAATTTCTTCCAAATGGATAATGTTCAAATACGGCAATATCGGGATTGAATTTTTTTGCGATCAACTCAAGCGCTTTTTTGCGTTTGTTAAAGACGGCTGGCAGATCATCTTCGGCGGTAATGCCCGAAAAAAGCCCTTTTTTCGCCTTTAAGGGTGGTAAGTTAATTAGCAAGCCCAGCTTTTTTAATCCAAGCTCAGGCTGCTCTCTTCCGCTATTTATCACGAGAAGCTTAAGGTGCGGATTTAGTCGCTTTATAGCTC
>CAZGLF010000067.1:0-6445 GCA_964526615.1 uncultured Planctomycetia bacterium | reverse complement strand
AAACTTGATGTCGGTACCAAAGAGCCGATAAAAGTCGATATAAATATGCGGGTAGATGTATACCAGCATGTAGCAAAAGACGCTGAGTCAATAAACGATCAAATATATGGCGACAATCAGAAAGATTATAACTTCCTTTTTAGTTTCAGTGAGGCCTATGCTGGCGATTCGATTAGTGAAGCTATCAGCCGCAGAAAGGCCAGGGCTCAAAAGGTAGAAAAGTATTTTGCTAAAGGCTATATTGGTGAGAACCATAACGCCCTCTTAGAGCTTAGGCCGGCTGTGCCAGCAGATAAAAAAGGCCAAATTAAAAGTTTGGTTGACGCTGAGAATAAAGACCGAGATATTATTTATAAAGCTACCGCTCAGAAGAACAATACCGAAGTCTCAGCAGTAAGAAAAGTTTTTTTTCAAAAAGATTATGAAAGAGCTCCTTCAGGGTATTGGTTTGAAGTTAAACGCGCAGGAAAATATCAGTGGGAGAAAAAATAATCATAACAAGATTGACAAACCTTAAAAAATTATATATTATTTAAGGAGTATTTGAATATACACTTAAGGAGGTGGAGTAATGAGCGAAAAAGAAAATGAAAAAAAAGAAACTGGGAGTGAAGCTAAATCATCTTCGGCTGCAAAAGTTGGTGTTAAGGTGATTATCGGTGTTATATTGATAGCTTTAGGCCTTTGGGCTGTTATCGGTTGGTGGCCATACCTTTTAATTATGATTAAAGGGTTTGTCGGATTATTCTTGATTATGGCTGGTGCAATAACTATTGCTATCGCAAAAGAATAATATATCAATTTAAAAATATCTAATAAAGGGCAGGCTTGGCGGTCTGCTCTTTATTTTTAAAAGAAACCAAAGTATTATTTTACTTCATTTTCAGGCAGCTTTATGGTAAAATTAATATCTCATAAGCAAGAGGTTTGGCTAAAAACACTAATTAAACAATATTAATTATCCAAAAAGGAGTAGATATGAAGAGCGCTCAACTAGTAAAAAGTGATTCTTGGGCTTTAAGCCTTGTTTTGATTACAGCTTTTGCCATGGCAATGGTTGCTTCAGCTTATATAAAGATCCCGCTTTTTTTTACCCCGGTGCCGCTGACTTTACAGACTTTGGTCCTTTTTGTAAGTATAGCAGTTTTGAATAAAAAAGCACCTTTTGTCCAGGTTCTTTACCTTGCGTTAGCAGTGGTGGGGTTCCCGGTATTTACTAATGCCGGGGCCGGTTTATTTTACCTTATGGGGCCAACCGGTGGATATATCGTCGGCTTTTTAATGGTAGCTTTATTTTTTGGTTTTACGATAAATAAAGTAAGATCGTTTTTTGGTTATATTTTATTTTTCACTTTAGCAAGTTTAGTAATTTATTTGTTTGGTTTAATTTGGCTGATTGGCCTGCATCATATGATGCCTAAGGCAGCGTTTGGAGCCGGTGTTTTACCTTTTATACCCGGCGATGCGTTAAAGATAGTCTTGGCATCTTCAATTGCGTTTTTATTGCAGCGGCAGAAGATTTAATAATATAAAAATATCCAGCCTTAAAAATGTTTAAAAAGATATTTATAAGCGGACTTGCAGCAATTATTCCTTTAGTAATTACAATTTATGTAATTATCGGCCTTTTCCATTTTGCTGATAGTATTTTAGGTGATTACATTAATAGTTTTCTCCGTGATTACTTGGGCTATGAAATACCGGGTTTAGGTATCGTTATCGCTATTTTAATTGTTTTTTTGTTAGGGGTTTTGGTCCATATATCCCGGCTTCGTTTTTTCCGTTGGTTTACGCATTGGATTGAAGGATTGTTTTTTAAAATTCCCCTAGTAAATAAAATTTATTTTCCGGTTAGAAGAATCGTAGATTTTCTTTTTTTCAGCACCAGAAAGAATTTTAAATCCGCGGTATTAGTTGAATATCCGCGAAAAGGTATATATTCAATAGGATTTGTTACCGCTTTCGATTCTTTGAAATTCGAGAAAAGAGGGCAGAAGCGTTTTTATAACATCTTTGTCCCTTCTTCGCCTTCTCCTTTAACCGGCTTTACTATAATTGTGCCTCAGGAAGAGGTGATTGTTTTAGATATCGCCGTAGATGAAGCGATAAATTTACTGGTTTCAGGAGGGCTTCTTAATCCTTGAAACCGAGTCTAAAGAGTCTTTTTATATTTGATATCGATGGTACCCTGGTTAATTCTTATGAAGCGATTAAAAGAAGCCTGAATTTTACTCGTAAGAAATTCGGTTATCCTTTGGTAAGCTATGAAAAGGTAAAAAAAGAAGTAGGCGGGGGAGATAGAAATTTTATTAGCGTGTTTTTTGATAAAAAACAAGTAGATCAAGCTTTAGAAGTCTATCGTGGTCATCATAAAAAAGCTTTATTGAAGTTTGCAAAATTAATGCCTAAAGCCAGGTGGCTGCTTTACTCTTTGAAGCGTAGAAAGAAAAATATTGCAGTTGCTTCAAATCGGCCAAAGTACTTTACTAATATTTTACTTGAAAGGTTAGACATAAAGAAGTATTTTAGTTGCATATGTTGTGCTGATGAGGTTGGTGCTTTAAAACCAGATCCCAAAATTCTCAATAAGATAATAAAAGGCTTTGGTATCGAGAAGCAAGAAGCACTCTATGTTGGTGATATGGATTTGGATTTAGAGGCTGCCAAACGAGCTAAAGTAGAGGCAGTATTTGTTAGAGGTGGTTCCAGTACTTTGGTTGAGGTAAAAAAATATAAAAATAAAAAAGTTGTTTCGGATTTAACTAAAATATTAAAACTCTATAATTAGATTATGGCTAAACAATACTCGCTTAAAAAAGACGGTAGTTTTAAGATAAAAAAGTATAACCAAACTTCGGCTTTTTCTAATTTTTTACCTGGAATAGCCGGTCAGTGGGGGATACCGCTTTGGGTGTTTTACGTTAACCGTGCTCAAGGAGTGGTCAGTTTCGGCATTAAAGATAAAGACCATGCAATTGCTGAGTTTTTTCCGGCCAATAAAGCCTATACTTTTGTTCCTTCATTGGGTTTTCGTACTTTTATGAAGGTAAATGGCCAAATTTTTTATGAGCCTTTTCGGGATCTGTCCCCAAAAGGTAATGAGGAGATGGTCATACGCAGTGAATCTTTAGAGCTTAACGATAAAAACAGCGATTTAGGCCTTACTACTAATGTTAAGTATTTCACCCTTTCCAATACTAAAATTGGCGGCTTGGTTAGAGTTTTAAAAGTAAAAAATACCTCCCAAAAAAATATTAAACTTGATTTAATCGACGGCCTTAGCCGGATTGTTCCTTTTGGTTCCGCCAATCCGTTCCTTAAAGATATGTCGCGCACCTTAGAAGCCTGGATGCACGCTAATACTGATAACAATCTGGCCACTTTTAGATTGATAGTAGACCCTCGGGATGTGAGCCAGACTAAATACATTGAAGGGGCAAACTTTAATTATTCGTTCTATGAGGATAAAAACCGAAACAAAGTATTTCCTTATTTGATAGTTGATCCAGTAATGGTTTTTGGCCAAGATAATTCTTTTAACTCGCCTTTGAATTTTTTAAAGAAAGGTTTTAAAATCCCGTTTGAGCAGATAAAATGTGGCCGAACGCCTTGTGCTTTAAGTTACTTTAAGTGGAATTTGGCACCGGGGCAGGAAAAAGTTTTCTATAGCGTATTCGGTGCGGCTTTTAAAGAAGAAATGGTAAAAAAATTTATCAAGAATATCGATTCTGATTTTTTAAACAGGAAAGAAAAAGAAAATCAAAAGATAATCGAAGAGTTGAAAAACCGGGCCTTTTGTGTTTCAGGCGTCAAAGAGTTTGATAATTATATAAAGTCTACCTACCTTGATAATGTTTTGCGCGGCGGATTTCCTTATCGCCTAGATTCCAAACGAAATAATAACCATAAAGACCCTGATAAAAGTATCTATTATACTTATTCCCGCAAACATGGAGACCTGGAAAGAGATTATAATAATTTTCAGCTCTTGCCGTCTTATTTTTCCGAAGGAAATGCTAATTATCGTGACATAAATCAAAACCGCAGGATGGACTTGTTTTTTGAGCCGAATTTAAGAGAGAAGAATATAAAATATTTTTTAAATCTATTAAAGATCGATGGTTATAATCCTTTAGTAATAAAGGGCGAGAAACTCTACATTAATAAAAAAGATGCCAGGGCAATATTGAAAAAATTCAACATCATAGATCAAAGGGCGCTTCATTTGATGGAGAAAGGATTTCATCTGGGTGAATTTTTTAAGTTGCTTGATGAGGAAGGAATAAAAATTTCCAGGCCCAATGATTTGGCAGCCGATTTATTAGCTTTTTCGCGCCGCCAAATACAGGCAAATCACGGAGAAGGTTATTGGATTGATCACTGGCATTATAATTTAGATTTAATTGAAAGTTTTCTTTATTTTTATCCCGATAAATTAGAAGGCCTGTTTTTGGAGGAAGAATTTTGCTTTTGGGACCAGGAGTACCAGGTTAAACCAAGAAGCAAGCGTTATGTCTTGCGTTTAAACAAAGTGTATCAGGGTGAGAGCCTTGCCCTTTCAAGGGACAAGCGCCTAGCTATTAAAGAGCGGGGCAGTTATAAGAATTTTTTGCGAACCGATAAAGGCAAGATTTATAAGACGAACTTGGTTTCAAAGTTATTGGCTTTAGTGTTGAACAAAGCAGCTACCCTAGACCCTGAAGGTATTGGAATAGAGATGGAGGCTGATAAACCCGGCTGGTGTGATTCGTTAAATGGTTTGCCGGCATTATTTGGTTCCTCGCTTTGTGAAACTCTAGAATTAAAAAGAGCAGCCAAGCTACTTTTAGAAGTCATTCCAAAGGTAAAAAAAGATAAAACCGATAGTTTTAAAACCGCCAAAGAAGTTTATCATTTTTTTAACCAGTTAAATTCTTTGCTCGGTGAGTATTTTGCCTCTAAAGACATCAAGAGAAGAGATTATATTTGGTGGGACAAATCTAACACCATTAAAGAAAGTTTCCGCGAGAAAACTTTCTTTAATGTGAGTTCACAGGAGAAAGCAATAACTTTTCAGCGCCTGGAGGAGTTTCTAAAAAAGCTGGTCAAAAAGTTAGATCTCGGTATTGTTAAGGCCAAAGATAAAAAAAGCGGTTTACCGCTTACTTATTTTACCTACGCGGTTGAACAATATTCTTATAAAAACAAATCAATTGTACCTGAAGTATTTCTGCGTCATAGTTTGCCGTTTTCTTTAGAAGGGGTGATGCATTATCTAAAAGTTCAAGGAGGCCAGAAGCTGCATGAGAGAGTTAAAAAATCCCAGCTTTATGATAAAAAGCTGAAGATGTACCGGCTTAATGCACCTTTAAAGACAGAATCTTTAGAGATCGGCCGCAGCCGGGTTTTTGTTCCGGGCTGGCTTGAAAATGAAACTATTTGGCTTCATATGGAATATAAATATTTGATTGAACTTCTTAAAAGAGGGCTTTATAAAGATTTTTTTACCGCATTAAATAATTGCGGAGTTTGTTTTTTCGACCCTAAAATCTACGGCCGCAATATTCTAGAAAATTCATCTTTTATTGTAAGTAGTGCTTTTCCCGATAAGAAAATGTGGGGCAGGGGTTTTGTTGCCCGTTTAAGCGGAGCAACTGCTGAGTTTATTAATATCTGGATATTGCTTTGTTTAGGTAAAAATTCTTTCTATTTAGATAAGCAGAACAAGCTTAATCTAACTTTTTCTCCAATATTAAAGAAAGATTTTTTTACCACAGCAAAACAGAAGATCAGATTTAAAGGCAGAGATGTTACCTTGCCTAAAAACAGCTTTGCATTTAAGTTGTTTTCTTCTACCCTGGTTATTTATCATAACCCAAAGCAAAAAGATACTTTTGATAAGAATTGTAAGGTCAAAAGAATAATCATCGAACGCGACGGACAAAAGTATTTTTTTAATAAAAAGACACTTAAACCACCCTATACCCATGCTCTTAGAGATTCAAAGATTGACAGGGTTGATGTCTATTTTGAATAAGGACAGCTAGCAAACTCAATTGACATTTAAAACCAGTTTTGATACACTTTAGGTACGGAATAATAAAAGTAGAATGAAGAGAACAATCAGTTTAGTCCTTATAGTAGGTTTTTTTATTTTTACTCAAGGCTATTGTCAGGATACCTCAGAGGGCAGCCTTCCCTTCCTTTCCAAAAAGCCCTTGCCTCCTAAAGAAGAAAAAGAAATTTTGAATTTTATAAAAGATAGCCCCTTTGTCTCTTATGATAATGTATTAGAAATTAAAAAAGTTGACCCTAAGAGATATAATGAAATTCTTCATATACAAAAGGAGTATTACCGGCAGCTGCAAAATTTAAAAGAAAAAAATCCTCGGGCCTATCAACAGGTGCAGGAAGCAGGAAATTATCAGCCCTTAGGGGAGGACCAGGAGCAAAAAATATTAGAATA
>CAZGLF010000066.1:0-6458 GCA_964526615.1 uncultured Planctomycetia bacterium | reverse complement strand
GGTGAAGAGATACCCCTAAGTGCCAAGATCGTTGCGGTATCTGATGACTATGAAGACTCAGTATCTGACCGGCCTTATCGAAAAGCCTTTACTAAAGAACAGGCTCTGGAGATAATAAAATCTGAATCCGGAAAACAATTTGACCCCAAAATAGTCAAGGTATTCTTGAAAGTAATCGATAAGGTAGATGACAAAAAATGAATTTTATATGCGCAAAGCCCTTAAAGAGGCTCAATACGCATTAGAAGCTAATGAGGTCCCGGTGGGGGCAGTAATTGTTTATAAAGACAGGATAATTGCAAAAGCGCATAATCAAGTCGAATGTCTTAGTGACCCGACTGCTCATGCTGAGATGATTGCAATTACCCAGGCCGCAAGTTATTTAAAATCAAAGTGGTTAAAGGGAGCCCGGATTTATGTTACTATTGAACCTTGTTCGATGTGCGCCGGGGCATTAGTACTTAGCAGGATTGATAAAGTTATCTTTGGTGCCTTTGATCCAAAAACCGGAGCTTTTGGCTCCAAGCTGGATATTAATCAATTAAAGCTTAACCATAAGTTAAAAGTTAAAAGCGCAGTATTACAACAAGAGTGTGCTGGGCTTTTGCAGGATTTTTTCCGACAAAAAAGAAAGAAAAGATAATTTTTTAGTTGCTCTATAGTGAAATATAAGTAAAATAATTCTTTGCCGGAGAGGTGGCCGAGTGGTTTAAGGCGACGGTTTGCTAAACCGTTGTACGGTCAAAAGGCTGTACCCAGGGTTCAAATCCCTGCCTCTCCGCCAGTTTTATGTGTTCTGTAAAAGTAAGTGGCGCTGTGTGAGGTTATCGTTTATCGGGAGCCTAATACATTATTTGGAAACAATAAGAGAGTTAGGGTAAGCCATGTATCTCGGCTTCGCCGAGATTGTTTACAAATCCCTGCCTCTTTGCCAGTTTTATGTGTTCTGTAAAAGAACTTCCTAATTTTTTTAAATGGAAATATTATCGGCTTTAGGAATTTTTATTGTTGGTTTGGTACTTCTGCTATATAGTTCCGGCTGGTTGGTTCAAGGTTCGGTTAAGCTATCCTTTTTAGCAAAGTTAACGCCTTTATTCGTCGGTTCGGTTTTAATTGCCTTTGGCACTAGTGCGCCGGAAGCCGGTATCGGGATAATGGCAGCAATTAGAGACCATAAATCAATTGCTCTGGGCAATGTAATTGGAAGTAATATTGCAAATATCGGCTTAATACTTGGGCTTTGTTCATTATTTCGGCCAATTGCTATTGATAAGGCAGTATTTAAGCGTGAAATACCGATAATGCTCTTTGCGGTAATATTGGTTTATTGGCTTTCTTTTGATTTAGTTATTGGAAGGATTGACGGGGTAATACTGATTGTTTTTTTCTTAGTATTTTGTTTTTTATCTTATCGCGGAGCAAAGCTTAACTTTGATGAGAATGAAATAAAAGACTTTGAGCTAAAGAGGGTATTTAAAAAACGAGATTCAAAGTTTTTAGCTTTTTTTATAATCGTTCTTGCACTGGCCGGGGTAGTTTTTGGAGCTGACTTGATGGTGCGCTCCGGAGTAAAGCTGGCGAATATTTTTGGGGTAAGTCCCTGGATAATCGGCATCACGATTTTTGCACTGGGAAGTTCTTTGCCTGAATTGGCAACTTCGCTTGTTGCGGTGGTTAAAAGGGTATCAAGCATTAGTGTAGGCAATATCATCGGCAGCAATATTTTTAATATTTTATTTGTTTTAGGGATTGTTGCCTTGATAAGACCGGTTACTTTAAATCCAAGAGTTTTAAAATTTGAATTCCCGGCACTTTTGATTTTTAGTTTTGTTTGCTTTACAGCACTTAGGACCGGATATAAAATAAGCCGTCGGGAAGGTTTGGTTTTGTTTTTAGGCTACATTGCTTTTATTGTTATTTTATTAAAACAAAGTGTTATAGATTAATAATGAGCTATATTGCATTTGCTTTAAAGTATCGTCCGCAGAATTTTGACCAGGTAATCGGTCAAGACCACGTAGTAACTCCGCTTAAAAACGCTATTGCCCAGAACCGGGTTCACCACGCATATCTTTTTAGCGGCCCAAGGGGAATTGGCAAGACTTCATTGGCCAGGATTTTTGCCAAGTCACTTAATTGCGAGAAAGGCCCGACCCCAAAGCCTTGCGGGAAGTGCCGCAGCTGTGTTGAGATAACCCAAGGGCGTTCACTAGATATCATGGAGATTGACGGGGCTTCCAACCGCGGCATTGATGAGATAAGGACCTTAAGGGAAGGGGTAAAGCTTTCTGCGGCCGGTTCAAGATATAAAATCTATATTATCGATGAAGTCCATCAAATTACCCACGACGCTTTTAATGCTTTATTAAAAACTTTGGAAGAACCGCCGGCGCATGTAAAATTTATCTTTGCAACTACTCATCCCCAAAAAGTGCCTCCTACTATTCTCTCACGCTGTCAGAAATTTCAATTTAACCTTATTCCGGTTGAAAAAATAGTCCAGAAGTTAAGGCAAATTGCCAAAGAAGAAAAGATAACAATAAAAGATGATGTCTTATATACTATCGCTAAAGCTGCTACCGGCAGTATCAGAGACGCTGAGAGTTTACTTGATCAGCTAGCCCCGGTGATTTTAGAAAAAGAATTCTTAGGTGATGTGTTTTCTTTTTTAGGGATAGTCGATGAAGAGAGTTTAAATGTTTTACTCGGGTTTTTAATTGCTAAAGACTTAGATTCTTTGCTTAAATTTATCGATAGGGTAGTAAAAGACGGTAAAGACTTAGATATCTTTATCGATGCCTTTACCGAACACCTGAGAAATTTATTACTGGCAACAGTGAGCCCGAAGAACTTTCAATCGTTAAGTGAGGTTTCACCGCAGACCAAAGATTTTATTAAATCGATTCTTTCTAAGGTCAATACGAATGATGTTTTACAGATTATTGACCTGCTTATTGAAGCAAAAGATACTTCAAAACGCCTTAATACCTTAAGAATTCCTCTAGAGCTGGCTTTTATAAAATATTGTCAGGGAAGGTCGCTTAATAGTTTTAAAAAAAACGATGAATCCGAAATAGACATCCAAATAACCCAACAAAAGCCAAAATCTAATTCAGATTCTAAAAACAATAGCCAATCCGAGGTTAATACCGAATCAGATACTAGCGATGATGATTTAGATGGTATTGATTTTGATACCAAAGCCGTTGGTGATTTAGGTGATCAGGTTGCAGTTGATAAGGCAGATGGTGATATTAATAACGAAGATGAACTCAAAGAACAGGATAATGTTTTATTGGAAGGGGTGAAATTAAATTGGGATAAAGTGATCGGACATATAAAAAGAACCCGGGCAGCCTTGGCTAGTCATCTTTCATTTGCCCAGCCGTTATTTTCTCAAGGTAAGGTAGTTACTGTTGCTTTTTGCCCTGAGGATTACTTCCATAAGGAAATTGTCGAGAGTAGTAAAAACTTAAAATTTATCGAAGATGCTTTTGCTAAGTTATTAAATAAAAAGGTCGGGATAAAGTTTACCTTCAGTGAATTAACTAACCGGCCCAAAATAAATGAGGCAACTTCTGAGATAGAAGAAAAAACAATTCAGGCAGAGCCTTCAACTAAAAAAACCGATGAAGATATGTTTTTAAATGACCTGTTAGATACTTTTGGAGGAAAGTTTCATACCGACGATGAGTAGCTTCCCTAAAGCATTCAATGAATTGATAAGAAGCCTTTCGCGTTTGCCCGGAGTCGGTAAAAGAAGTGCCGAACGGATGGCTTTTTACATTTTAAAGATGAAGCCAAGCGAAGCTAAAGAATTGGCTGATAAAATCGAAGATATCCACCGCCATATTAAACCTTGTAAGATCTGTAATAATTTCTCAGGTAAGGATGTTTGTTCGATTTGTTCATCAAACAAAAGAGAAAGAGATGTGGTGTGCGTGGTTGAGGAGCCAAAAGATATTATGGCAATTGAGAAGACTTCACGCTACAACGGCCTTTATTATGTCTTGCTGGGTTCACTTTCACCGATTGAAGGGGTTGGGGTGGAAGAATTAAATATTGGTAAATTAGTAAATCGAGTTAAATCCGGTGAGGTAAAAGAACTTATAATTTCAACCGACCCTGACAATGACGGTGAATTGACCGCCCAATATTTAATTAATAAATTATCCAAATTCAATGTGAAAATTTACCGCATTGCAATTGGCGTGCCACTGGGTACTCAAATAGAATATATTGATTCAGCAACTCTGGGTAAAGCATTTTCTGAGAAAAAAGCCGTAAGATAAGGAGAAGTAAATGACAGAGAAAAAAGAAAAACTTTTTATAATCGATACTAATGTTATTTTACACGATAGCACCTGTATTTATCAATTTGAAGAACACGATGTTGTTATTCCGATAACGGTCCTAGAAGAGCTCGACCGTTTTAAAAAAGGCCATGAGATAATCAATTTACACGCCAGAGAGTTCTTAAGAGCCTTGGATAAGATGAGCGGGGATAAAATATTTGAAGACGGAGTAAAGATTGCCCCGGATAAAGGAAGAATAATTGTAGCCTTAGACCGGGAATTCGATAAAAAATTCTCAATCAGCTTCTCAAGTGCCGAGCCCGATCACCATATTTTAAATGTGGCTTATTCTATCTCTAAGGAAAATCCTAACAAAGAAGTTATCTTGGTAAGTAAAGACGTAAACTTGCGCATGAAAGCCAAAGCCCTGGGCCTAAAAGCAGAGGATTATACTACCGACCATGTTGCTGACATATCTGATCTTTATGTTGGCTATAGAATTGAAGAAGATGTTTCCCAAGATATAATTAACCGTTTATATAAAAGGCCTTATGAAATCGAATCAAGTGACGTTGAATTTGAAGAAAAACTAAAACCCAACGAATACATTATTATGCGTAATGGTAAGCAATCGGTTTTGGCCAGATTTGACCCTTTTAAATCTAAGATTAGAAGGGTTCAGAAAATCTATGCCCACGGTATAGTGCCGCGTAATGCTGAACAGACCTTTGCCTTAGATGCTCTAATGGATCCCCAAATTCGTTTGGTTACTATTACTGGAAGGGCCGGTACCGGAAAAACCCTTTTAGCGATTGCTGCAGCGCTAGAGAACAAAAAAAGTTACCGCCAGATTCTGGTAGCGCGTCCGGTAGTGCCTTTGAGCAATAAAGATATCGGTTATTTACCCGGGGATATTGGTGATAAACTAGACCCTTACATGCAGCCGTTATTTGACAATTTAGGGGTGGTTAAGAATGAATATCTTGAATCAGACACCAGCCAGCATCAGACTAAAAGCCTGCTTGAGAAAGAAAAGCTGATTATTACACCTTTGGCTTATATTAGAGGAAGAAGCCTGGTAAATATTTACTTTATCGTCGATGAAGCTCAGAATTTAACCCCGCATGAGATAAAAACTATAATTACCCGGGCCGGGGATAAGACAAAGCTGATATTTACCGGTGATATCTTTCAAATCGATCATCCTTACTTAGATACTTATTCAAATGGCTTAAGCTATTTAATCGACAAGATGCAGGGGCAAAAGCTCTATACCCATATTAATCTAGAGAAAGGTGAGCGTTCAGAGCTGGCTGATTTAGGTAGTAATTTATTGTAAAGCTTCTTGACGAGGCTAAACAAATTAGCTATAATTGTAAATCTTGTTCTTTAGGAATCTCCCCGCGGTATACGCGGGATTAATTCAGCTAAATACTTTTACTATATTTTAAAATCTGTTCCCCGGTAGCTCAATTGGTAGAGCGGTTGGCTGTTAACCAATAGGTCGTAGGTTCGAGCCCTACCCGGGGAGCCAAATATGACGCTCAGGCGAACCATTCGCCTCTGCGGTTAACACCCCACAGTTTTCTGTGGGGTGTTTTCCTTTTTGGGGGATGTTGGCGGTCTTTACGGCAGGTACATTGTAAGAGATGCTGTCCTGGTCAGGATCGCTGATGTACATCTTGATTTCGAGATGGTCCTCATAAACCAGTATTTCCTTAATCATCGCTCTCATTAGTTCCTGCTGGGCATCCGGCGGGGATTGCTCGATGTACTGCAGGGCAAACCTGAAATTTTTGTGCAGAAACTCGCCTGAGTGAGCGGACATTTGAGCCACGCTCTTTTTGGCCTGCAGTTTATCCAGCTCATCTTCCAGTCTTATAATCTCTCTGTCCAGCTTCGCCATTTTTGTCTTATAGGTATTACCTTGTGAGATCGAATTATTCATGCCGAGTTCAAGCAGTTTATTGGCTTCTTTTTGTATTGCCGTCAGCTGGCCATCGGCTGTTTTAATAAGCGCCTCCAGCTTTTCCAGTTTTATCTGGGCGTTCAGGACTGCGTCGCCTATGGCTTTCGCGATAATGTTCTGGTCTTCGGAAGCCCGTTTAAAGTAATCGATTAGTTCAGCGTCAAAGGCTGTAGCAGACAGTCTTCCGCCGTCGC
>CAZGLF010000065.1:0-6739 GCA_964526615.1 uncultured Planctomycetia bacterium | reverse complement strand
GGAGGCGATTTAAAATGAGAAGAAGAAAAGGTTTTACATTAGTAGAAATCATGATTGTTGTAGCAATCATAGCATTGCTGGCAGCAATCGCAATCCCTAACCTTTTAAGGGCAAGGGTTTCAGCACAGGAAGCAGCCGCAGCAGCAGCCTTGCATACTATTGCAGCAGCTGAAATTCAATGGAGAGCAACACATCCCGACTATGCTGATCTAGGAGAGTTAGACGATACCACTCCGCCTTACATCGATTCAACATTAGCAGGCGGCTCAAAACAAGGATATACCTTTGCAGCTGCAGGAGACGGAGATGCTTCAGAATTTACAGCAACAGCAGTGCATACTGCCGGCCAAGCCAACTCTTTCTATATCGATGAAGACGGGGTTTTGTGCAGGTCAGACGCTATAGGTGAAGCAGCCGCAGAACACGTTGGAACTGGGTGCCCTGCAGACTACACCGAAGTAGAATAATAGTTATAGCTTGCTAATTATCGGGCGGCGGTATTAAAGACCGCCGCCTTTTTATTTCTCCCCTTTTTTTACAATCATAAGAATCATAAGGGTCAGGTCTCCACATTTGACAAAAGTTGATTTGCCTGTTATAATTTCCAATATGGCCAGGCCTTTGCGAATTGAATACGAAGATGCTTTTTATCATATAATCCAAAGAGGGCTAGAGAAGAGAAGTATTTTTCAAGAAGGCAAAGATAAAGCAAGGTTTCTCCAATACCTATCCGAAGGCTATTCAAAATACAAGTTAATCTGCCATGCTTATTGTCTGATGGATAACCATTACCATTTGATTATCCAGACTCCCGGAGCAAATCTTACAAAAATAATGCATTATATAAATGCCAGTTATGTAATGTATTACAATAAGAAGAACAAACGAACCGGCCCGCTTTACCAGGGAAGGTATAAATCTTTTCTAGTTGAAGCCGATGAATATCTGTATCATCTAAGCAGGTATATCCATTTGAACCCTTTAAGGGCGAAAATGGTCAAAAAGCCCGAAGACTATAAATGGTCAAGCTATCGATATTTTACAAGAGATAAAATATCGGAGAAGTGGCTGGAAACCGGTTTTATATTATCTGACTTTGCAAGGCCTATAAAAAAAGCCAGCCGGGCCTATGAAAAATTTGTTTTGGAAGGTATTGAAAATGAAAAACAGATCCGAAGTTATATAAAGGAAAACACTTATAAAGGTTTGGTGTTGGGAAGTATTGGTTTCGCTCAAGACATATACAAAAAATACGTCAAAGGGAGGAAAGATGAAGAGATACCGGCAATAAGAAATTTTGCGAAAGACGAGGATCTCAGCAAGAAAAAAACAGAAAGTATCATCAAGAAGTTTACAAAAGACGACGCAAAGATAAGGAGATTCACGATATACATATTAAAAAAATATACACAAATGTCCTTAAAGGAGATAGCAGCTTGCTATAAAGGAATAGGAGATACTGGTATTAGTATACTGTGTAAAAGGTTGGAAGAAGAAAGAAGAAAAGATAAAAACACTGATAGGTTAATTAGCAGGATAGAAAAGATGTGTAATGTGGAGACCTGACCCTCCTACTACTATGGAGACCTGACCCTCCTACTACTACGTTATCAAACTGTTCTTTGTATTGACAATTTGTTCTTGCTATAATACTATATATAATATGAGAAAGGCGTTCACCTTGACCGAGATAATGATCGTGGTGGCGGTCATTATGATATTAGCATTTATGATAGTCCCGAATATGCTGCGGGCAAATATCACTGCTAATGAAGCCGCAGCTATAGCAAGTTTGAGGGCTCTTTTTACCGGTTTACAAATTTATTATGTTCAAAATGCTAGAGAATATCCCCAAGAATTAAGTGACCTGCAAGGTTATGTTAGCGAAAAATTAGCTAGTGGTGAAAAAGGAGGGTATAAATTTATTTATACCCGCGACAACGAAGATATGTTCCATATAAATGCTAATCCGCGAACTCCCGGAAGAACCGGGGTGAGGTATTTTTATCTCGATGAGACCAATATTATCAGGTATAACGAAACTCAACCAGCTAGCTCAAGCGACCCCCAGGTTCCTGAATAAATTTTTTCAAAAACCGCAAGAGAAGGTAGTTGGAATTGATTTAGGCGGGCATAACATAAAAGGGGTGGTTGCCCAAGGCGCTAAAATTACCGATTATTTTATTAAAAAAGACAATAAGTCTTTTTCTGCCCTGAAAGACTATTGGGGTGAAAAAAAATTTCCTACCAATAAAATTCGTTTAGTGGTTAAAAATCCATCTTGTTTAGTAAGGTATTTCTCATTTCCCAAGATGGATAAGAAAAAAATGTCTCAAGCCTTAGTTTATGAGATGAATAAATTTATTCCTTTTTCAGCCGAAGACGTCTATTATGATTATCAAGTTTTAAATGAGATAAATCCTTCAGAAGTATTTATTCTTTTAGCGGTAGCAAAAAAAGATTATATTAATAAATTGGTAGAATCTTTTGAGAAAATAAATTTAAGAGTTACCGAGATTAGCTTAGATAGCATATGCCTTCTTAATCTTTATTTAAATAATTATCCTAAGGCTGACAAAGAAAATGCCTGCCTTTTGGATATGGGTTATAGTTTTTCAACTATGTCTATCTTGAAAAAAGGCATACCTTTTTTAACCCGGGATGTAAAATTCAGCACCAAGGATGCTTTTCAGGTTATATCACGGATAAAAGATAAAACCCCGGCAGAAATAGAGAAGGTGTTGCTTTCGGGCAAGAAGAATAAAGAATTTCTAGGCCTTATTCAAGACAGCATTTCAAGCCTTTGCAAGGAGATGAAAAATTCATTTGATTACTTTGAGGTCAATGAATCAGAGCATGTGGATAAACTTTATATTACCGGGGGGCTATCTTCTTTGGCCGGAATAAAGGAGACCTTTAAAGAGGCCCTAGATGCTGAAGTGGAGATTTTAGAGGTTATCCCCAAAGGAAAAGAATTAGTTGGTGTCTTATCTTCCAATAAAGAATTCAATACTTTCAAAAACAGCCTTTCAGCAGCATTCGGGCTAGTATTATGAGAAAAATAAATATAAACTTAAGCCCTCAAAAAGAAAAAATATCCAGTGCTCTGATGCAGCAGGTAGTTTCTCATACCCCAATGGTTGGTTTAGGGATTATTGCGGTATTTTTTATAATTTTACTCCTGCAAATTTTTGGATTTTTAAGAATGCATGCTCACAGTGCATATAGTCAAAAATGGGAACAATGGGGCCAAAAAGCCCAAACAATAAAGCAATTAAAAGTTGAAATCGCTAGCCTTGATCAAAAAAATAAACAATTAGAAGACATAGCAACTCCAACTATAGATACGGTTTTGATATTAGACGACGTCTTTGCTTCTTTGTTTAAGAATATCTGGTTTGACGCCTTAAATTATAAAGACCAAAGCATATATCTAAAAGGCTATATTGTAAGGTGGGAAGAAGATTACCTAATGACCTTAGATAAATTCATCAACTCTTTGCGGCAAAAAGAGTATTTTTCATCTAAATTCAATAAAATAAATATAAGAACATCTAAAAAGGCAAAATTTAATAATGTTGATGTTTTAGAATTTGTATTAGAATGCGAAAGCCAAATTTCCAATTCAATAAAGAGGTAGTTATATTTTTTGTTTTTGCAGCGGTTTTGGTGCTGGAGGTTTTTATCATATTGCCCTGGAGCGTTAAGCACATAGTATCGTTAAATCAAAATATAAACAAAATAAAAAGAGAACTTCATAATATCGAAGAAGATTGGCCCAACAAAGAAAAGTATGCGGCAGAAAAAGAATCTTTGGAGCAGGACATCGAAAATTTATTTAATAAATTTTTAGCCCCGCAGGAAGAGTCGAAAATATTTTCGTTTATATCTTCTCAGGCTAAAGATTTTAATGTTGAGTTGGAATCAATTTCCCCGGGAGAGTTATTAGAGTATAAGACGATTCGTATCGGAGAATTTAAATATCTGCCAATAAAGGTGGAAGCAAAAGCAAATTTTCATAGCCTGGCTTTATTATTAAACCGCTTAAAGAATGCGAAATATTATTTTGAGGTAAAAGACTTAAAAATCGAATCTCAAAAACCGCTGAATTCGGTGAATATGATTATATGTGCTGTAGTAAGAGAAGAATAATATTATTAGGAATTTTATTAGCCGGCTTATTAGGTATAAGCTTTTTAGCCCAAGGGCAAGAAGAAAAGGGGTATTCTTTCTCTCCGGATAAAAGAGACCCCTTTTCGCCATTGATAAGCCGGGGCGGATACATTTTAATACCTAAAGAAATAGATATAGCGGGCTTGAATTTAAAAGGTATAATATATTCCGATGGAGGCTCGGTGGCTGTCATCAATAACGAAATTCTAAAGGCCGGAGATAAAATTGGTGAATATAGAATCGCCAGAATAGAAGAAAAATTAGTTGTTTTAGAAAAAGGTGGGAAGGAGTTTACTTTAAAATTGGAGGAAGAATGAGAGTGACTAAAAAAATACTTTTCTTAGTTCTTATTTTAGGTTTTTTGGGTACAGTTTTTTCTTTCGCTCAGGAAGGAGAAAACACAAACCAAGTATTGCCGCATGCCCAATACCAGGACATTATACCGATTATTAAGTTTAAAGAAGCAGACATAAGGGTAGTGCTGCAATCGATTGCTGAGAAAGCGACAAAAGACGGCCAGAAGGTCAACATTGTAGCTAGTCCCAATGTGACTGGATTAGTTGACATCAATTTAGAAAATGTTAATTGGTTCACAGCATTGGAGGCAGTATTGAGGTCATATAATTATAGTTATGAGTGGGTCGGAACCAACATAATCTTGGTTGATACAGTTGAGGCTATCAGCGAAAGGGAAGCTCAGCAGAAAGCCCGGCAAGAAGTGGAGCCGGCGAGAACAAAGGTTTTTAATTTACGCTATATTGACGCCAATGATGCTAAAAAAGCAGTTGAGCCGCTTCTTTCCCCGGTAGGCAGAGTTTCGGTTTTAGAGGTTACCGGGCAAGCCGGGTGGGAATTTGGTACCGATGTTACCAAGCGCGCCCGGGCCCAAGAGGGAAAAGTTTCCCGGACTAAAACATTAGTGGTTTCCGATATATCGAAACGATTAGATGAAATAGCTGTCTTGGTCGAAGAAATTGATATAAAACCAATGCAGATTTTAATCAGTGCCAGGATAATGGAGGTAAGTACTGATTTATTAGAAGATATTGGTTTTGAATGGGGAACTGGGGCTAATGGAGCATCTTCGGCTTCTTTTACCGAATTCGATAAGTCCAACAACAAACAAGCTTTAGCCAGAATGCATACAGTCACCCCGTCGGTATTTAATCCTTTAGAAGGAGACCTCTTAACGCCTGAGACAGCAGGTTTGAAATTAGCTTTGAAAAAAATTACCGGCAATAATTTTGAAGCTGTTTTGAATGCCTTAACAGAAGATGCCAGGACCAATACTCTTTCGGCGCCAAAAATTCTGACTTTAAATAATCAAGAAGCAGCGATATTAGTCGGAACTAAATATCCGATAATTGAAACCGAAGTAAGTACCGAGACCTCTCAAATTACTGGAGGGTCTTTAGATTATTATCAAGATATCGGTATTCAATTAAACGTGGTTCCGCAAATCAGCGGGGAAAACAGCGAATTTATAAGCATGATTATTCACCCGGCAGTTACTGCTCAGAGTGGTTCGGTTGAAGTTAAAGCATCAGCAACCGATACTCCGATAATTACCTATCCGATTATTACCTCAAGAGAAGCCGAAACCCAAGTTATGGTTGCAGATGGTGAGACGATAGTTATCGGCGGTTTAATAAAAGATGTAAAAGCAAACGAGGAAATCGGCGTACCGATATTAAAAGATATACCTTTAATCGGCTGGCTATTTAAAAGGACTACCGAAGATATTGAGAAGATAGACCTTTTAATATTTCTTACCGCTAAGATTGTAGAGCCGGGCCAGATAATACCGGAGGAATTTATCGGTACAGAAGAATTTACTGCTAAGTATAACGATAATCAGAAAAAGTAGTTTTTCTAGATTTAAGATGAATATTTACCAACAGCTTTACGGGATCAAAAAGTCTCCTTTTAATATAACCAGCGATCCGGAATTTTTCTTTGAAAGTACCTCACATAAAGAAGCAATTGCAGCTTTAACTTATGGGATTGAGGAGAAGAAAGGAATAATTTTAATAACCGGAGAAGTGGGTACCGGAAAGACTACACTTTGTAAAGTTTTACTCAACAAACTCCCCAAAGCAATAAAGACTTCCTTGATATTGAATCCTTATTTTAGCCAAGTGCAGTTACTACAGGCAATAATGGAAGATTTTGGCATCGAAAATTTAAAAAAGACCCGCTTGGGTTTGTTGAACCAACTAAATTCTTTTTTATTGGAAGTTAACGCTAAAGGGTTAAATGCAATTTTAATTATCGATGAAGCCCAGAATTTGACCCCGCGCCAACTTGAGCAAATCAGGCTCCTATCCAACTTAGAAACCTCAAAAGAAAAATTGCTCCAGATAATTTTATCCGGACAGCCTGAATTAAATGAAAAGCTAAACAAAAATAATCTCCGGCAAATCCGTCAGAGAATATTTGTTAAACACGATATAAAACCTTTAAATAGAAACGAGATAAAAAGATATATCGAATATCGCCTGAAAAGATCAGGCTTAAATGATATAAATATAACCCCTTCAAGTTATGACGACACGAAGTTCTCACC
>CAZGLF010000064.1:0-6929 GCA_964526615.1 uncultured Planctomycetia bacterium | reverse complement strand
AAGCGATATCGCTTTGATCAGCTAAACTCCAGCCATATTGGGGCATTTTTTGTTGATAGAATCCGGCTACCGCCTCAATTCCACCGCTTGCCATGTAGCCAGCCTGAACTCCTGAGGCAATATCGCGGTAATCAACCTGTTTTGCTCCCGGATATATCGGCATAAAATTCTGTTTTTGGGGCTCTTTAAACATATCTAAAGGCTGAGATTGTCCTATTTTAGGAAAATCGCCAATACTTATACTATAAAAATTCATCCCTTCTACCTTATAGGGTGAAAAATTCAACACTAACATTTGATCGTCTTTAGTATAATTAAAAACTCTTTCCATGGTGCCGCCATAAGAACTGCCTAGATTCGGCATCTGTAAATTCATCTTACTCCAGCCTTGTCTCGGTAATTTTTCACGGTAAAAACTAAGGATTTCACCTTGGGAAAGGGTTGATTTATATTGATATACCGTAAAATTTTGTCCGCTTATCTCCTGAGAGGTCTTTTCAGTAAGATTGGTACTTGACGGTTTAGGTAAGCCAAAAAGCTGTGCATATACTGAAAAATTAAGAAAAATTAAGGCAATTCCCAGTAAAAATAATATCTTATTCTTCATTTTGTTCTCCTTCTTCTTCTCTTAATGTTCTTTCGATATCTCCTTCTACATCCTTTATCGAACTATCTATTCCGGCCAAATTCGGTAAATGAATACCTAAGAAATCGGTCAAAATAATCGAGGCATCAAAGTGAGGATTAGGGGTATAAATACTTCCGGTTCCCTGAAAACTAACTCTTGATGATGAAGTAGTTACCGGGTATTGGGTGTCCCACATCCCTAAATCAGCACCCTGATGGCGCTGGGTTTGATAAACATCTACCAATCTATCATGGACTACATCATCAATCCAGCAAATAAGCCAAGGCCAGGCATCTCCGCCGCTTTTACTTATTGCGGTACCATTTTCAAATATTCCGGCATGGGCTAAAACACTCAAAGCTAAGGAAGCTGCTTCTTCTTTTAAAGCTAAACCCAAAGTTACCATAGCTGCGGCACAGGTTTTCATCCAACAAGCAAAAGCTGCTGCGGCACAAGCGCAACAAAATGGATTCAAAGAAGAACAGCAAGCAAGACAAGCAAAATAAGTCAGCTGGCACATACAAGATACTGCCAATATCCCCGCCGCGGTCATCAACTCTGAACGGGCTAAAATCGCTAAAATCATTGCGGTAGTTAGAGTTGCTACCTCTAAAGGAAACGGCATAACTGTATGAGTTAAGCGATAGGTATCAGGGGGGTCAATTATAACCTGAGATGCTACTGAATGCTCTCTATCCTGGCCGTCAACCCAATCATATACCATAATCATTGCATTTGGAACATTATTAATTGAAGCCTTCATCCAATCCCGGAAATCATCACCTTGGTCTTCGGTTAACTTAGGGCCGATTCCGCTATTAGAAAATGAAAAACTATACCCGGCATCTAAAGCACTGTGATAATATTGATCGGCAATTTCACGGATCATCTTATAAAAGAAAAACTGAGTCATCCAATAACCGATTACCTGTACTATTAAAGAAACTTTAGTTTGGATATATAACTCTACCGCCTCTATCGCTAAACCGGTCGGTGCTATTGCCGCACAAGGCGAAGGACAGGCTAACCCCAAAGCCATTGAGGTTTTAATCATTGCATAAATCATTGTAATGTAAGCAATTAAGAAAGATATGCTGGCCATCCAGAAAAAATACTGGTAATTAACAATCATATAAGAATTAGAAACCGCAATATAATTAAAAGCCGATGCCATGGTAGAGCCGGCAGCTAATGCCCCGGCGTCAACAGCATTAGTTGAATAAGTTTTTGTTTTTGCGACCTTTCCGATATTAACGGTAACTAGGGCAGCGATTATAAGAATTATTATGAAGGCAATAAAAAAAGGAGCTAATTGCCCCTTATGATAAGCTAACTTATTTTCGTTAAAATAAATAAACATTATATCATTCTACATTTGTGGGTTGGGGTACAATATCCTGGCCGCCGAACACCTCCTGTTCGGTTAATTCTTCACGTTCATATACCGGCCACACAAGAGGTTTATTATCAATTGGTGCAACCGTTCCAGCTCTAACTCTACTGCTGGTTAAGTAATTTCCAAACATCGGGCCATTGTATTCGGGCTGTCTTTGAGCAATTTGTCTATCACCCCAAATCCATATACCCATTATACCAAAAAACATAAATAATCCTATTATAAAAATTACCGCAACCTCTAAAATAGCTTGTCCTTTTCTCATAATTATTCGCTCTCTTGTTCGGTTATCCAAGTTCTTGATCTGCTGGTTTTTCTGGTCTGCCAAATCGGCACCAGAACACCACTTTCTCTCCCGGAAACTTCTTCTAAACGCTCTTCAATCTCATCAAGAGTTGTATCAACAAACATATCATGTAACATTGCCGGCTCTCCGGAAGAACTACCCATACTCAAAGATGGTTTAACATTTAATATATATAACATATCTTCATCGATATCCACGGTGCGGGTACTTACTATTTCATCCGGTTTTTCATCTCTATCGAATCTGCTTTTGGTTTCAGTATCATAATCATAAATTATATTATCAACTGCAAAATCTACGCTTGCTCCGCCGCCTAAATCAATGGTTTGAGGAATTTTATATTCGGTTCCATTTATATTATATACCATCAATTGCGGAGGTTGAGCGCCAACAAAAGGAACCGACCAGTGAACATTATTAGATGAGCTAACCATAGTTCTCTGGCCCTCTAAAGGCGAATACAAATTAAGATGCCGCCTATCTTCTAAGGTAGTGTAGCTGACAATAGCATTGTTATCGTGAGCTTCTTTTAAGGCTTGCCTAAAATTGCTCATAAGAGTATACTGGTCATCATTGAGACGTTGGATATAGCTTAAAAGCACAGCAAAAGCTACTAATATTAGAGCTCCTAAGGTACCGATTTCTAATACTGCTTGTGCTTTCTTTTTTACTTTCATTACCTACTATTACCTCCATTATTTTCATTGGGATTACTGAAAAAAGGCATTGTTCCGCCTCCAGCTGATCTACCGGTTGCCTGAGCATCGCCGGAAAAAATATTATCGCCTAAAGAAGTTCCGCTTCCCTGGCCAGCCTCTTGATTTTCGGCTGTACCAACTGAAGCCTCCTCTAAAGAATCTACTCTTTCAGCGGCATCCTGAGCAGTTTGGGTATCACTATAAAGCACATAACCGACTGCCGGATTCTCTAAAGCAAGCACATCTCTTCCATAATCTACTTTTTCTACACTCTCTACCTCGTGATCCATTTCAACCAAAAATGAACTAAAAATGTCTTTTTCTACGCTGCCGCCTTCTAAGTTATTCTGAGTCAATTGATAATCTGAAGTAGTAGTTTTAGTATATTTTTCGGTTGTTGGATCATTTAATGAACCAAGCTGCCTGTTAGAAATCATCACATCGGTCATAGTTTTTATCTTAGCCTGCAGGGTTCTTTTTAGATAGATATTCATCGTAGCCATAGCCAATGCTACTATAGCTATTACAATTGAATATTGAAGCAATGCTGTAGCCTTTCTGTATCTACTCATTAATCTATTCCCCCTTTTTCTTAAAAAAGAACCCTATGTATTACCAAGTCTCTTGGCTAAAATCTGCTGTCTGATTGTCTTCTGATCTATTCTGATTAGTACTACTATTACTGGTAGTTACACCACTTGATAAATTCTCGGTTGAAGTAGTAGTGACAGTTGTACTAATTGTACCGGTAGTATAGCCGGGAGAATATTGCTCTCCTAACTCATCGGCTGCGCTTCTAAGCCTTCCTTGAAGGCCTCTTTTTACATATACTTGCATCGCAAGTAAAGCACCGACAACCACTGAGATTATAAGAGCATATTCTAGTGTGCTCTGTGCTTTTTTCATCCTGATTAACATTGTCTTACCTCCTTATTTACCTTAATTAATTGCCGCTAAACTCAAATCTTATTCCTGCAACACATTTGTATGTGTTTGTTCGGTTGTGTTTTGGCCTACATTGATATTTTGAGTAGAACTTCTATCAATTCCGCCGCCTTCATGAGTTGTAGTAGTATTTGCAGAATTACTGCTTCGGTTCATACTGGCAATTTTTTGTTCGTTATAATAAGGTTCGTATTGTAACACTGTTGTGTCCAGGAGAGTTCCATCCCCTGTTAAATCTTGGGCATCGCCGCTAGCGGTTAAAGCATTAGCCGCTGTCTTCACCTTAGCCTGAATTGACCTTTTAAGGTAAAGTTGCATAGCTAAAGCAGCACCTACCACAAGCGATATCAAAATTGCATATTCTGCAGTAGATTGTGCTTTTTTCCTTCTCATTAACATTTTCTCACCTCCAAATTTCTTAATTATTTACCTAACCGATTAGTAAGTTCACCACTCATTCTTGTCATTGCATCGGTTGCATCTGTAAAGTTCTGTTCAACTGCCGGCCTCACTAAAGTTCTTGCCGCAAATATGATACCGGCAATTATAGCAGCCAAAATGAGTGTGTACTCTAAAATACTTTGGCCTTTCTTTACCCTCATTCGATTCACCTCCTTATCGAACACTTTCGTTAAGCTCGGCCCTTACCTGAGCTAACCGGGCATTCATAGCCCTTTGAATATATATTTTCATAGCAATCAAAGCTGCTGAAATCAACATTATCAATGCTGCGTATTCAATAAAGTTTTGCGCCTTGATTCTTCTCATAATACCTCCGTAAATTATTTATCCAATTGATTATTCAATTCATTTAAATCAGGATTTGCACTTACCGAATTTTGGTAAGGATCCTTAGTCTGTGATCTCATATTACCAATATTACTATTAGCTTTTGCTTTTTTCTCACTTCCCTTATAAGCATTATCTTGGGCATACTCACCATAGCCTTGCGTTCCTTGGGAATAATTAGCATAATCGGCTTCGTGTTCGGCACCGCTGGTTTCAGCGGTTCTTTCTCGTACATCTTTAGCTGCCCCTAATGGATTGTTAGTTATTTTATCTACGCAAAGATTATAATGAGTGTTGAAACTTCTTTTTATCTTTGGAATAAAACCAACGCTTCCGATTGCTACTGTTATTACGCAAAATACTGCTAAGTATTCGAAAACTGATTGGGCTTTTTTGTTTCTCATAATTTTCATCTTCCTTCTACATATAGAAAAATCCGGACCGCCGTTTTTCTTGAGAGACTTTCGGCGGCCCGGATATCCTTTTAAAACAACGATTCTTTAGGATCCGTGGCTTTGCTCATTTCCCGTTTTATCCGGAAAAATCGCCTTTATCGTCGCCTCCCCAATTACCAACTAAATATAACATAAATAAGCTTGAGTTTACAAGGAAAATGGATGAAAAAAGATGCCATTTTTGAAAGCGCTTTCACCTAGATAACCAAAGCTCGTTTTTCATCTAGATAAAAACAGGAGCGGTTAAAATTCCTTTTTACTTGCTTGGGGGCCTTTTTAAAAGAAATCTTTAAATACTCTTTACCTAAGGTAAAATCACCTTTTTTCCCTTTAGGCTCCCATCCATATACCACTTCTTTAAAAATAGCCGATAAAATCTGGCTAATAAATGAGAGGTCGTTTATATCCCGAAAAACTAATTTTGAAGGTACCATCTTTTCGAGGTAATTTTCTTTAATAGAAGGATTAGTAATCTCTTTCTGTAAAATGTCCATATCCTCATTAAATCCTTCTTCGGCATTAGGCCAGAGATAAAAATACCTTTTCATAAAAGCTGCCATAGTTGATTTTTGGCTACTCACATTTCCGGTTAGGATACCCCAGGTGGGAGATTTAGCAGTACTTTGCTTTATAAGGACATTATTAATTACAAGTGACTCATCTTCTTTGGCTTGTGTAAATCTTGTTAATACACGGTTACACATATACTCCCCAATCTCTTCCCAAAAGAAACGATTATACCTTTTTAGTTGCCCAAGATATTTAAATCCTCGGTTTAAAATTTTTGGGCTATATCCAATGAAGAAAGATAATTTAGGAATTGTTATATCCAATTCTTTTAATACCTCTCCATTTATCCCCAAGAATTCAATCCTCTCGATACCACTATCTATTGCCTTTAAAAAATTAAAACTTAACATCGATAAATATCCAAAACTTTTAGTATAGCCAACAATTAGAGCTTTTTCTTTTATCATCCGCTGGATTAAAGAAATTGAGCCTTTTAAAGACAAAAAGAAGTGTTCTGATTCACAAGGGCCATTCCACAAGGTCGACATCCGGGCATCAGCAAAACCAATGTAACCGCTTTTAAAGTAAAATTTTATGGTTGAGGCCAAACGAACATTTTCTTTTATTTGACCTAATTTTATCGCTGGTTTACTTTGAGAGATTTTTTCTTTGAGCTCTTTAAATTTTGTGGCTGGAAAATGATTTAAGCTAGCCAAGCGCAAAAAGCCCTCACGTTTTATACTTTTATGAATATCTTTATCCCCGATGAAGGAAGAAAATGACCCTAATATCAATAGCTCCTTTAATATGTCAGAGGGTAATTTCGGAAGGTAAGCTCTCAATTCTTTAGCTAAATATTGGAAAAAACCAATTTGATAATCCAGACATCTTAACAAAATTAAGCCACAATGCTCAACTGCTTTGGTCTGATAAGATTTAATCGCTTTTTTCCTTCCCAGCTTCGATTTGATACCTTTTTCTTTTAAAATTTTATGTAATGCACTTTTTGAAATTTTAATATCGTGCTTATCTTCTAATATATAGGTAAGGGCCCTTACCCCTTTGTTAGGGAATTGACGCTTTAGCTTTAATACTATTTCTTTTATTTGAGGGGTAATTTTTTTTCTTGGCATCGATTTAATTATATCAGATTATGCTAAATAAAAAAGCCCCCTTGTCGCACCGTTTCCACCCCGTAGGT
>CAZGLF010000063.1:0-6934 GCA_964526615.1 uncultured Planctomycetia bacterium | reverse complement strand
CTGGAATGCTTTGTGTTGTTTTAAATCCTGACAGAACTCCTTATCAAGGCGATCCTCGCTACATCTTAAAGAAAACTTTAGAAAAAGCAAAACAAAAAGGCTATGATTTTTATATCGGGCCGGAACTTGAATTTTTTATCTTTAAAGATGAAAAATCAACCCAGATTTTAGATGAAGGCGGGTATTTTGATATTACAACCCTTGATGCCGGTAATGAAGTCAGAAGAGAAATAATATTAACTTTAGAAAAGATGGGAGTTCAAGTCGAATATTCTCACCATGAAGTAGCTCCCTCCCAACATGAAATCGACCTGCGTTATACCGAAGCAAAGTCAATGGGTGATACCGTAATGTTGTATCGAATGGTAGTAAAAGAGATTGCTCAAAAACACGGTTTCTATGCAACGTTTATGCCAAAACCGATATTTGGCCAGAATGGTTCAGGGATGCACACTCACCAATCAATTTTTAAAGGCGATAAGAATGTATTCTTTGACCCTAACGATAAGTATCACCTCTCTAAAGAAGCTAAATCCTATATTGCCGGAATACTTAAGCATGCCCGGGAAATTACCCTGGTTTGTAACCAATGGGTAAATTCTTATAAACGGCTTGTTCCTGGTTATGAAGCCCCGGTTTATATTTGCTGGGCAAGGAGAAACCGTAGTTCTTTGGTTAGGGTCCCGATGTATAAGCCTGGAAAAGAAAAAGCTACCCGGGTAGAATTTCGTTCCCCTGACCCGGCTTGCAATCCTTATTTAGCTTTTGCGCTGATGCTTGCTGCCGGTTTAAAAGGGATTGAGGAAAACTACACTTTGGTTGAGCCAATGGAAAGAGATGTCTATCATTTGAGTCCGGAAGAATTAATTGATTTAGGGGTTGATTGTTTGCCGGGAAGCTTGATTGAAGCGATTGAGATATCTCAAAATAGCAGCCTCCTTAAAGAAACTCTGGGCGAGCATATTTTTAATAATTTACTTATGGCTAAAAGAATCGAGTGGGATGAGTATCGAAAAAGGGTCCATGATTACGAGATAGATACTTATTTGCCGGTTCTTTAATCTAAAATTAAACAAGTATGCCTAAATCTCAATATAAAGAATACATCAATGCTCTTAGCAAGATAAGCGAGGCTATAACCAGTGATCTCTATCTTGGAGATGTTTTAAAGCTGATAGTCACCTTAACTGCTAATGTAATGAAAGCAAAAATATGTGCTCTCTGGCTTCTCGATAGAGAATCCAGAGAGCTTAGCATAAGGGCAACTCAGGCTTTAAGCAGTGAGTATTTGAGAGAACGCAGTATTAAATTAGGTGAGGGCATAGTAGGCTTGGTTGCAAAAGAAAAGGAAGCAGTAGTTATTTCCAATGTTTTAAAAGACAAAAGATATAAAGAAAAAGAGCTAGCCCAAAAGGAAGGTTTAGTCTCGATGCTAAGCGTGCCGATGATGGTTAAAAAAAGAGCAATCGGGGTCATAAATTGCTACACAACTAGTGAGTATAAATTTACTAAAAGTGACATAGACCTTTTAAGTGCGGTTGCTAATCAAGCAGCAGTAGCTATTGAAAACACCGAGCTTATGGTTAAGACTAAGATAATTCAAGAGGAGCTTGAGACCAGAAAAAAAGTAGAGCGGGCTAAAGGTATTATCATGAAAGAACATCAGGTAAACGAAGATGAGGCATATAATATCATAAGAAGGTCAAGCATGGATAAACGAGTTCCGATGAAAGAGATAGCTGAGGCAATAATCTTAGCTTATGAGATCAAAAAAACTTGACATTTAAAAACTGATATGTTATAAATAATTAACAAGGCAGTTAATTAGGCAAAGAAGCCCCCAGTGTTTGGGGGATTTTTTATTTTTAGAATAATTAGGCGATAAGGCAAAGGCGCCCATTTTAAGCGAAGTTAAGCTTAGGATGGGCGTCTTTTTATTTATATAAGGTTAAAGAGAATGTATATGGATTTTAATAATATAATTGGAAGGATAAATCCTAAAGTCAAAGCAATAGCTAAAAGGCTCAACGGCAGATATACCTTATTTGGCGATGATGACCTATATCAGGAGGCTTTACTTGATCTATGGTTGAAAGCTAAAGGGGGAACCTTAGATGATAAAACCGATAGTTTTATATTACAGGGAGTATATTTCTTTCTGAAAAACTATATTAGGAAAAAATATAAAAAAATAGATCAAAAATCAATTAGTTTAAATTTTACAACCGGTGATAAGGAATTCAATTTAGAAGATGTCATAGTGAAAGAGAACCAAAATAATTTAATTGATAATTTAGATACTTCTTTAATTGAAAAAGAGGCCATTGGTATGCTTAATCAAAGACAGAGGAAAGTCCTAACTTTGCTTTTAGAAAGCTATACTACTCGTGAAATCGGGCAAAGATTAGGGGTTTCTCATGTTATGGTGATAAAAATAAAAAAGAAAATACGCCAAAGGTGCGATTTGATAAAAAAGAGTTACCAAAGACGGTAATATTTTACTTGTAAAGATAAGAAAATCATTTTTCAAGCACGTAGCTGTGTTAATGCAAAGGCGTCCAAATATTAAGGATGTCTTTTTAGTTTTACAAAGACGTTTATTATCCAAGCCGGATAAAAACGTCTTTTTTTATTTTAAGGTACTTTTTTAAAAAGGAGGTTTTAGAATGAAAAAGGTTAGATGTTTAATTTCTGTTTTAAGTTTAGGTATTTTTCTTTTAACTGCTTCAGCGATATTTGCTTTTGAGATTGGCGGCAAAGAGGTCCAAATAAGTGCAAGTGAAACTTATGTCACACGTTATATTTGGAGGGGCCAGGATATCTATGCCGATAATGATGGAGCTCATCAGCCTAGTATTGATATCGCATTTCCAAAATTAATTTGTGATACCGATGTGTCTTTAAATCTTTGGAGCTCTTTTCCTTTAAATGACGGCCACCAGGATTTGGAAGAATTAGATTATACCTTAACCTTTTCAAACGATATCACTGAAAACTTCAATCTTTCACTGGGGTATACTTATTTTGATTTTCCTAATACTTCAAGTACTGCCGATGTTGGAGAGCCCTGGGTAGCTTTAAGTTTAGTTAAAATTCCGGCTTTACCGATAGAGGTTTCCTTTGATCTATTTGCTGGGTATGACTTTGCTGCGAAATCCGGCGGCCCCGATGAGGGCTGGTATTATTCTTGGGGTTTAGGTACAGAATTTCCTTTACCTAATTTAGGTTTGTTTCAAGAAGGACAAACCTTAGGTTTTGGGGTTACTAATTGGGGAAATGATGGGGTTGCTGATTTAGAACCAAGTTTTCTTTATGCCACTGAACTTTCACTTTCCATAGCTTATGAATTTGGCAAATTAACAGTGACACCAAGTGTAAATTATACTATTAACCATAAAGAGGAAATTAATAATGGCGAGGAAGAGCTTTGGGCGGCTCTTGAGTGTGCTTATTTATTTTAAGATTAAAGGAGGGTTAAATGTTAAAGAGGTATCTTTTACCATTAGTTTTAGGTGTTTTGGTAAGTTTTGCTTTACCGGTTTTTGCCAGCGAAGGAACTTCTTATGCCAGTAAAGTCGGAATTGATACTTTATGGGTTTTGCTTGCAGCGTTTTTAGTATTTTTCATGCAGGCTGGTTTTGGGATGGTTGAAGCTGGTTTTATCAGAGCAAAGAATACCTGTAATATTTTAACTAAGAATTTTTTGGATTTTTGTATGGCTTCGATAGGATTTTTTATCTTTGGTTATGCAATCATGTTTGGTCCAGGTAATGATTTTATGGGCCTAAAGGGTTGGTTTATGGCCGGCGCTGAATCAGCGGCTGATGTGCCCTTGCATGCTTTTTGGTTGTTCCAGGCGGCATTTTGCGGAGCAGCTGCAACAATAGTTGCCGGGGGTATGGCCGAGCGAATGAAATTCATTGCTTACCTGCTATATTCTTTTATTATTTCAGCCTTTATTTATCCGATTGTCGGCCATTGGATTTGGGGCGGGGGATGGCTGGCAAATTTAAATTTTGCTGACTTTGCCGGTTCAACTGTAGTACATGCGGTAGGCGGTTTTGCAGCCTTAATCGGTACAATTATATTAAAGCCCAGAATCGGAAAATATAAACCAGATGGTTCTTCCAATATTATTGCTGGCCACAATATACCATTGGCTTCTTTGGGTGTGTTTATTCTATGGTTTGGCTGGTTTGGTTTTAATCCCGGTTCAACCCTTGGAGTTGGTAATGGAGAGTTAATAGCCAGGGTTGCAATTAACACTAATTTAGCAGCAGCAGCCGGTGGAATCTTAGCAATGCTTACGGTATGGAAAATGTTCGGCAAACCGGATTTGTCAATGGCTATGAATGGGGCCTTGGCCGGATTAGTAGCAATTACTGCACCTTGTGCTTTCGTTGAACCGGCAGCAGCAATAGCTATTGGGGCCATTGGAGGAATTTTAGTAGTATTGGGTGTAGTAGCTCTAGATAAATTAAAAATAGATGACCCGGTGGGCGCAGTTCCGGTCCATGGTCTAAATGGTATTTGGGGAACACTTGCCATTGGATTATTTGGAAAACAATCCTTGGGATTAGCAAATAATGGATTATTCTATGGCGGAGGTTTGACTCAACTTGGGATTCAAGCTTTAGGAGTATTTACGGTTGTAGGATTTGTGGTGGTTGCTATGGGAATAATTTTTAAATTAATTGATGCAACTGTTGGTTTGCGGGTAACCAGGGAAGAGGAGCTAAAAGGCTTAGATATTGGAGAACATGGCATGGAATCCTATTCGGGTTTTCAAATATTTACTACTGAATAATAAAAGGGAGGTGCAGTGTGAAGTTAGTAATAGCAATGATTCAGCCTCATAAATTACCGGATGTAAAAAAAGCTCTTTTTAAAGCCGATGTGCATAAGATGACCGTAACTAATACCTTAGGCTGCGGACAACAAAAGGGTTTTACCGAAACCTACCGCGGCGTGATACATGAGGTAAATCTTCTTAAGAAAATACGTCTTGAGATAGCAGTAAATGAAGACTTTGTTGAGCCGACTATTAAGGCAATAGCCGAAGGTGCTAAAACCGGCAACATTGGTGATGGAAAGATATTTATTCTGGATTTAGTAGAGTGTATCAGGATAAGGACCCAAGAAAAAGGGCCTCGGGCAATCGGATAAGGCAATTAGGGATTTTTCAAAATTAGGTTACCAAAAAGCTTTGAAATTTACTTGTATGTTAGTAGTTGCACATAGATGTGCTCAAAAATTAAGCAGATAGGACAGAGCTGTTCTAATTTATTAGGAGCAGCTCTTTTTTATTAATAGCGATATTGATTTTTTAGAATTTAAGATGATTTTAGTAGTAAAACATATTGAGATTGAAGGGCCGGGGATATTTGGAAAATTCTTAAGCGAAATCAACCAAAAGGTAGAGATCATAGCGAGTTATGAGAATCAAGATTTTCCTTCTTTAAGGGGCTGCAACGGAATAATTTCCTTAGGTGGGCCGATGAATGTTTATGAGGAAGATAACTATCCTTTTTTAAAGCGAGAAGAGGTTTTTCTAAAAGAAGCCTTCAAAAAAGATATTCCGGTTTTAGGCATCTGTTTAGGGGCTCAAATTTTAGCTAAAACAGTCAAAGAGAAAATCACCAAAGCTAAAGTTAAAGAAATTGGCTGGTACAAATTAAACCTTACTGATGCCGGTAAAAAAGACCCTTTATTTGAAGGGCTGGGCAATAATGTGGTAGCTTTCCAGTGGCATGAAGATACTTTTTCAGTACCCGCTGAAGGTGAGCTTTTGGCAAAAGGAACCGATTGCAGGAATCAAGCCGTAAGATTTAATAAAGTTTTTTGGGGTTTACAATTTCATCCCGAGATGACATTAAAATTAATTAAAAGCTGGTTAGAATATTATCCTGATAAGCTAAATAAAAATAAAATAATTTATGATTACTTTAAGTGTCAGGATATTTACCTAAAGCAATCAAAGAAAATATTTAATAATTTTTTAAAAATAGTCGCTAATCGGCGCGCTAAAGCAGGGGTGTAGTTTTTTTAATTATCGATGCTGATAAATTAGGCAAAAAATGATTACGATTTTAGTTTTAGAAGACGAAAATAAAGTTTATCAACTCTTAAGAGAAGCCTTAGGCAAGGGCGGCTATTCGATATTTAACGAGGCCGAGAGTTTAGGGTTAATAAAGATAATAAAACGTTCACAACAAGATCAGCAAGAATCCTTGGGCAAAAGGATATTAAGATTAAACACTCTTTTGCTGAAAGAAAAAAGTGGACAGCTTTATGATAGTATAATTACAGAGATAGAGAAGCCTTTGATTGAATCGGTTTTAAAAGAGACCGAAGGTAACCAATTAAAAGCGGCAAAGATATTGGGAATCAATAGAAACACTTTACATGTTAAGCTAAGGAAGCTGGGAATAAAGTTAAGTGATTTCAAAACTTAATAAGCCTTGTTTTTTTAGGCAGATATGGTAGATAGAAAGAGAATATGAAATATAAACATCTTCCACCTAAAATTGGCCTCTACGACCCCTGGTTTGAGCATGATGCTTGTGGAGTAGGCTTTGTCTGCGATATTAAGGGCAGAAAAAGCAACAATATCATAAAACAGGCCCTGGAGGCCCTAAAGCGCCTGGCTCATCGGGGAGCAGTAGGTTCAGATCCTAAAACCGGAGACGGAGCCGGGATTTTGCTGCAAATACCCGATGAATTTTTCCGCAAAGTCAGTAAAAAAGAAAAGATTAACCTTACTAAAGCAGGAGACTATGCCAGCGGTTTAATTTTTTTACCTACCGAAAAAAGCCAACATAAAAAGTGTAAAGAAGTTTTCACTAAAGTTATCCAAATTCACAAACAAGTGCTTTTGGGGTGGAGAAGGGTGCCGGTCAACAATAAGGTAATTGGTAAAACAGCCCGGGAGACC
>CAZGLF010000062.1:0-7442 GCA_964526615.1 uncultured Planctomycetia bacterium | reverse complement strand
GGTTTTAAAACCAAACATTTCAAAACCGGTACTTGTGCGCGGTTGGATATTCGTACTCTTGATTTTTCAAAGATGGTCGAACAAAAACCAGATAAAGATGTGGTGGCTTTTTCGCATCAAAGTGAAAAAATAAATAAAAAAACTTTAAGTTGTTATATAACGCATACTAATGAGAAAACCCATAAGATAATTCTGAAAAATTTAAAATATTCACCTCTTTATACTGGAAAGATAAAGTCAACCGGGGTGAGGTATTGTCCTTCTTTGGAAGATAAAGTAGTTAAATTCTCTCATCATCCCAGGCATCAGGTTTTTGTTGAGCCAGAAGGACTCAATTCAATTGAGGTTTATCCTAATGGAGTCTCAACTTCTTTGCCTTTTGAGGTTCAGTTAGATTTTATTCATACCATAAAAGGCCTTGAGAAAGCTAAAGTGCTACGTCCTGGTTACGGTATAGAGCACGGGCTCATTGACCCGACTCAGCTTGATTCAGCCCTTGAAAGTAAAAAAATTTCAGGCTTATATTTTGCCGGCCAGGTAAATGGTACTACTGGATATGAGGAGGCAGCTGCTCAGGGCTTGATGGCCGGGATAAATTCAGCCTTAAAGATCAAAGGAGAAAAACCATTTGTTTTAGGAAGAAACCAGGCATATATTGGCGTATTAATAGGTGATTTAACCAGCAAGGGAATTGATGAGCCTTACCGGATGTTTACTTCAAGGAGTGAATTTAGGCTTTCTTTACGTGAAAGCAATATCGATATAAGATTAATTCCATATGGGTATGAATTAGGATTAATTGACAGGCAGTATTTTCAAGAAATCAAAGAAAAAAAAGAATATCTTAAAAAATCAATTGACAAACTTAAAGCTAAGAAGATATTTTTCTCCGGTAAGAAATCTTCTCTCTATGAAGTTTTTAAAAGGCCTGAGGTGAGCTTTAAAAAGATTGCCAAATATTTAGATGAAAAGATCAGCGATATAAATTTGCAGCGAGAAATCGAAATACTAATAAAGTATGAGGGTTTTTTAAACCGGGAGTTAAGCTGGCAGAGAGAATTAAAAAATCTTGATAATATAAAGATGCCAAAAATAGATTACTCGGCGGTCCCTTCGTTATCGCGGGAGATAGTTGAAAAATTCAAAAAATTTAAACCTCAATCGCTTGGGCAGGCTTTAAAAATCAGCGGAGTTACCCCGGCTGCCATATTAAACCTTTATAATTTCATAAAAAAATCCAAGAAAAAGAAAAAATAAATTTTCAGCTAAGGCTTAAATATTGGCCGATAAAGTCAGAAAATTTATCAGTGGCTCCTTCAGGGGAGAGGATTTCTTTTACATTTTTTAATTTCTCTTCTAATTCCTGGTATTTTTGGGGATTTTTAATGTAGCTTAGAGTTGTTGAGGCTATTTTTTTTGGTGTCGCATCTTTTTGCAGTAATTCATCTATTATTTTTTTAGAAGAAAGAATATTGACCATTCCAATAAATTTTGTATTTACTAATTTCTTTAATATTTGCCAGGTTAGAGCGTTTACTTTATAAATTATAAGGTAAGGAACCCCGAGAATTGCTATTTCTACAGTTGCAGTTCCCGAGGATGCAATTATGAATTTAGATTCGGCAATCGCCTGATAAGAGTGAGTTTTTATACTCATATTAGAAAATTTATGATAAAAGTCTTCTGCGATATTGGAAGGGCGTATTATTTGAAATTGATAATTTGGTAATTGTGATTGGAGAATATTTTTTGTTTTCTCTATTATCGGAAGGTGTTTTTTAATTTCATTTTTCCGGCTACCTGGTAGAAAAGATATTATATTTTTGGTTTTATCTTTTTTGGTATCTATGATTTCTAAAAGAGGATGCCCAAAATAATATGCATCCATATTTTCTTTTTCATAAAACTCCTTTTCAAAATCGAATATCACAACCATTTTATTGATGTATTCTTTTATTTTTTTTATCCGATTTTTACGCCAGGCCCAGATTTGAGGGCTTATGTAATAAAAAATCGGATATTTTTTATTGAGAGTTTTGGCTAACTTTAAATTAAAATCGGGAAAATCAATTAAAATAATTAGATCTGGTTGGATTTTTTCGATTTCTTTAACGGTTTTGTTAAATATTTTAAGTATTTGCCTCAAGGAAGATAATACCTCAACTAAGCCACAAACTGAATATTCCAGAAGGTTTATAACTTGTTGAGAGTGCTGGGCTAGGCTTGGCCCGGCAAAAGAAAATATTTTGACTTTGGAAAACTTACTTCCCAATTTTTTTGCTAGGATTCCGCCATAAAGGTCACCGGATTTATCCCCGGCAATTATCACTATTTTCTGCATCTTTTACCTATACTTTAATTTGTTATTATTGCTTTAAGTTTCAATTGATATTGACGGTTATTTCTTGATGATTTTTTCTATTTTACAAGCAATTGCTAAAGCATCTTTTGCTTTTCTTGCATATTCAATACTAAAAGCTTTTTTGCCTGCGAGATTGACGAAATCGATAATTTCTTTTTTTAGAGGTTCTTCTTTATTGATAGGCAGTAAAGTTTTGGTGATTTTATTTTTTAATTTTTTATATATCTCAACTGTTTGTTCAGCATAGTCTAAAGATATATAACAATTGTGCATAAAGATTCTGATTTTTCTTTCTTTTTTTTCGGAAATTCTGGAAGCAGTTATGTTTGCCACACAACCATTGCTGAAAGTTATCCGGGAGCTAGCAATGTCTTCGCTTGGAGAGAGGACTCTAACTCCTTTGGCATCAACTCTTTTAACGTCTTGCCGCACAATGTCTAATATTATATCTAAATCATGGATCATTAAATCTAAGACAACGCTTATATCTAGTGAGCGGTTAGGATAAGGGTTTAGGCGATGGCATTCGATAAATAAAGGGTTTTTGATTATTTTTTTTACTGCTAAATATGCATTGTTATATCTTTCGACATGTCCGACGAAAAGAAGCGTTCTATTTTCTTTTGATATTTTCAAAAGTTTTTTCGCTTCATTGAGATTTTGAGTAAGTGGTTTTTCTACCAATACCGGTATTTTATTTTGAAGGAAAAATTTTGCAATTTTGTAATGGTCAGAGGTAGGGGTTGCCACACTTACTAAATCAACCTTATTTTTTAATTGGCGATAGTCGTTAAAAGTTTTATATTTAGCATGAGGCAATAAAGCTTCACTGTCGGTATCTACGAGATAAATCTTGCCGATCTTTTTGATTTCATTATAGATACGTAAATGTATCTTTCCAAGTTTTCCGACACCAACAATACCTACTTTTAACATAATTAGCATATTATCAAATCTCTTGTGAAAAGTCAATTGATGTGGTAAAATCCCCCTACTTTTAGCCATGAAACACTATTTAAAAGAATATTTAAAACTACTTAAATTTGCGGCATCTTACAAAGGAGCCTTGCTGATAGCCGGGCTCTGTATGGGTGTTTCTGCTATTTTTGAAGGGGTAAGCCTGGGGATGATCATGCCCCTGGTAGATAGAGTATTTACCAATAAAAAAATAATTATTCCTGGAGAATTGCCTCAGTTTTTATCCGGCATAGTTGAAAAACTTAATTCCATCAAGCCCCTAGATTTATTGGGCTATATAATTATATTCATTCCAGTTTTATTCCTTTTTAAAGGGATATTTTTGATTTTGCAGGATTACCTTATGAATGCAATCGGTGAAGGGGTAGTCAGGAGGGTGCGAAACGAATTGTATTTGAAATTTCAAGCATTATCTATGGAATTTTACGGTAAGAAGCGGGCCGGAGAGCTTATGTCGAGAGTTACCAATGATGTAATGCTGATCACAAATGCAATATCTTATGGTTTAAGAGACCTGATATTTGAATCAATGAAAGTATTACTTTTTACTTTCCTGGCTTTTTACATCGGTTTTAAGATTTCCTGGCAACTGCCTTTAATAGCTTTTTTTATTTTTCCGGCTATTATGATACCGGTTGTTCGTCTTGGCAAAAGGATAAAAAAGTTTTCTATCAAAGTGCAAAAGAGAATGGCAGACTTAAATTCTTTAATGGCTGAAACTATTCAGGGTGCTTATATCGTAAAAGTATTCTCCCGGGAAGATTATGAATTAGACCGTTTTAAAAAGATAAATAATGATTATTATAAATTTACTTTAAAAAGTGTTAAGCGAATAATTGTTATCGGACCTTTAACCGAATTTATCGGCAGTATCGGAATAATAACAATGTTATGGATTATTGGTAGAGAGGTGATTGCCGGAAGAGTTTCTTTTGGTGTATTTGGTGTATTTGTGGCTTTTTTTACTTCGGTGATAAGACCTTTAAAGAAATTATCTAATGTTCATGCCATAAACCAAAAAGCTCTAGCTGCCTCAGCCAGGATTTATGATATTTTAGATGAAGAAATTAAGGTAAAAGAAAAAGAAAATCCTTTAAGAACGGATGCCTTAAAGGATAATATAGTTTTTGATAATGTTTGGTTTAGCTATGATGAAGTTGAGGGTTATGTATTAAAAAATATCAACTTGGATATTAAAAAAGGCCAAACTATTGCTTTAGTGGGTCATTCCGGCTCTGGTAAATCTACTTTGGTGAGCCTTCTTCCGCGGCTTTATGATGTTCAAAAGGGAAGCATAAAAATTGACGGGATTGACATAAAAGACTTGAAAGTAAGAGATTTGAGGGCGCTTGTTTCAGTAGTATCACAGGAAATGGTGCTTTTTAACTCAACAGTTAGGGATAATATTGCTTATGGTGGCCATAAGGCAGCCGAAGAAGAGATAATCGATGCTGCTAAAAGAGCTCATGCCTATGAATTTATTAAAGAGTTGCCAAAAGGCTTTGATACTATTATTGGAGACCGGGGGTTTAGGCTTTCCGGGGGACAAAAACAGAGGATAGCTATTGCCAGGGCTATCTTGAAAAATTCACCGATTTTGATACTTGATGAGGCTACTAGCCAGCTGGATTCGGTTTCTGAACAATTAATCAAAGAAGCACTTGATAATCTTATGGAGGGAAAGACTTCTTTTGTTATTGCCCACCGGTTATCTACGGTACAAAAGGTAGACCGGATAGTGGTCTTGGAAAATGGAGAGATTATTGAGTCAGGAACCCATCAGGAGCTCTTAAAAGAGGAGAGTTTATATAAGAAATTGTATGATTTACAATTTAGCGCATAATATATAAAATAGTATAAATATAATGTTGAAAATATTAAGAAATATGATATACTTTGAAGTTGAACAGAAGCCGACGCAATCAATACAAATTGTAAGCTTGCGCCAGGAGGGTTGTCTACTCTCACTAATCACGGCTTCGAAATTAAGTAGTAATTACAAGGAGGTATAAAAACTGTATGGCATTACCGGGAATCATTAAAAACTTATTAGAAAACGGGGTCCATTTTGGCCACCTTAGCAAGCATTGGAACCCGAAAATGAAGAAATTTATTTTTGGCAAAAAGAAAAATGTATATATAATCGACCTTGAAAAAACCGCTCAGAAGTTAGAGGAAGCAAAGGATTTTTTAAAAGAAAAAGCCCAGAATGGCGAGAAAATCCTTTTCGTGGCTACTAAAAAACAAGTTAGAGAGATGATAAAAGAATTTGCTACCTCCTGTGATATGCCTTATGTAGTTGAAAGATGGGTTGGCGGTATGCTTACCAATTTTTCAACCGTAAGAAGAAGGGTCAATAAATATAAAGAATTGCTTGATAAGAGAGAAAACGGGAAATTCGAAGGCATGTCTAAGAAGGAAATTCTTAGATTAAATAGAGAAATTGAAAGAATGGAGAGAAATTACAGCGGCGTTATTGACATGGAAGAATTACCGGGATGCGTTTATCTGGTCGATCCCAAAAAAGAAATGGCTTGCAGTCGGGAAGTCAATAAACTTTCAATACCGCTAGTAGCTTTAATTGATACTGATGCCGATCCAGATGAAATAACTTACCCGATACCAGGAAATGATGATTCAATTAAATCAGTAAGAAGCGTAACTTCGGCATTAATTGAAGCGATAAAGGAAGGTTTAGAGAAAAAGAATTCTACTTTGGCCAAAGAACAAGAAAAGCAAGAGTCCTTTGAAGAACAATCTTCAGAGGAGAACGAGGCCCAAGAAGAATCAGGCCAAATTGAAACCGAAGGGCAAAAAACAAAAGAAGAAACAAAAGAAGAAGAAAAAGCTTAAAGAATTAAATAGAGCGACAAAAGGAGGAGAAATGGCATTAACTGACATTAAAAAGCTAAGAGAATTAACTTCATTAGGGATTAATGATTGTAAAAAAGCATTGAGCGAAGCCGAAGGCGATTTTGATAAAGCACTAAAAATATTAAAAAATAAAGGCATTCAAATGCTTGAAAAAAAAGGAAGCCGGGCAACTACACAAGGTTTGATAGAGTCTTATATCCATTTTGATGGAAGTGTAGGTTCTTTAGTTGAGGTTAATTGTGAGACTGATTTTGTAGCCCGAACCGATGTTTTTAAGAAATTCGCCAAAGATATAGCAATGCAGGTAGTAGCTGCAAAACCGGAATGTATCAATAAGGAAGACATAGACCAAGAGGTATTAAAAGAAGTTGAAAATCCCGAAGATTATATTAAGCAGAACTGTCTTTTAGAGCAAACCTTTATAAAAAACAGCAAAATAACAGTTACCGAATATTTGCGTGATGTTCTCTCAAAGACTGGAGAGAATGTAGCAATTAAAAGGTTTACCCGATTTTCTTTAGGTGAAGATAATGAAGGCTAAGGCCAAATATAAAAGAATTCTTCTTAAATTAAGCGGAGAAGCTTTTTTAGGGCAATATCAACACGGTATTGACAGTTATGTTTGCGCTCATTTGGCAAAACAGATTAAAGAAATAATAAACTTAGAGGTACAAACCTCTTTAGTCGTCGGCGGAGGCAATATTTTTAGAGGCGTACCGCGTTCTAAAGAATTTCAAATGCAAAGAGCAGTGGCCGATTATATGGGAATGTTGGCTACAGTTTTGAATGGTTTGGCTCTGCAGAATGCTTTAGAAAATGAAGGTGTTCCTACTCGGGTGATGACAGCTATTGGTATGGATAAAATTGCCGAACCCTATATTCGCCGGCGCGCCATGAGACATCTGGAGAAAAAAAGAGTAGTGATTTTTGTAGCCGGCACCGGCAACCCCTATTTTACTACCGATACCGCCGCTGCTTTAAGAACTATTGAAATTGGAGCAGAAGTTTTGCTTAAAGGCACTAAAGTAGATGGAGTATATTCATCTGATCCACTTAAAAATAAAAAAGCAAAACGTTTTAGTGAGTTAACCTATATGGAGGTAATTAATAAAGAATTAAAGATAATGGATACTACCGCGATTAGTTTGTGTATGGAAAATAAACTACCAATAACTGTTTTTAATTTTATGAAAGAAGGAAATTTAAAGAAAGTAATTTGCGGAGAAAG